>JAKLHU010000299.1 GCA_022709995.1 Verrucomicrobiota bacterium
TCCTCAAGTGCTCAGCTATCAAGGGCTGATCGCTTACTCTTTAATTATCGAATCACGTCGTCTCGGTCAACGTCAGGTTGTTCTTCGACGGCTGCGCGGGTCTTTGCGTGGCGCCACGGTGGCCGGAGAACAACCTGCCGTCCCGCCAGGGGGTGGAAGACGACAATTTTGTGAATCTTGGATTTCCGGGCTTGCGTTGGCCGCGGCCGGCATTATCTTTTTTGCCCGTAGTGACTCTGTGCCTCAGCCGCCGGAGGCGACCACGCGACGAATGGGGCCATAACCTTTTGACCAGGGGCGCTTGCTGCCTCCGGCCAATCCATCTTGTCGCTAACAGGGAATTCTCGAGGAAGTCACATGAATGCGTCCTGGCTGCTGATTATTGGCGGTGCCTTGTTTCTGCTGGCCTATTTTGTCTACGGCGCTTTTCTCAAGCGCGTGTTCGGCATTGAGCCGCAGCGGCCCTGCCCGTCGCACACCCAAGAAGACGGCGTCGACTACACGCCGACGTCGCCGCTGGTGCTGTTCGGGCATCATTTCGCTTCGATTGCCGGCGCCGGGCCGATCGTCGGGCCGGTCATTGCGGCGATGTTCGGGTGGGGGCCGGCGTTTCTGTGGATTGTCATCGGGTGCATCTTTGTCGGCTCCATGCATGACTTTGCGGCGATGTTCCTGTCGATTCGCAATCAAGGCCGGTCGATCGCGTACATCATCGAGCGCGAGCTCGGCTATGTCGGACGGCAGGTGTTTTTGTTTTTCTGTCTGGCGACGCTGATTCTGGTGGTGACGGTGTTCACGATCATGACGGCGCAGTCTTTTGTGTCGACGCCGGCGGTGGCGACGGCGTCGTGCCTGTTCATTTTCATGGCGCCGTTTTTTGCGGTGTGCACGCGGCTGAAGATGTTGAGTCTGGGCGAGGCGACGATCATTTTTGTGCCGTTGCTGTTTGGCTGTATCTGGCTGGGGACGGTGTTGCCCCTTGATCTCACGGCGCTGCTGGGGTCGGCGTCGGCGGCGCAGGCGACTTGGCGGCTGGTTTTGTTGTATTATTGCTTTGTCGCCTCTATTCTGCCGGTGTGGTTCATGCTGCAGCCGCGCGACTATCTCAACGCTTATCTGCTGGGGGCGATGATGATTCTGGGCATTGCCGGGGTGCTGGTGTACCGCCCCGAGATCAACATGCCGGCCTTTGTCAATCCGCAGGAGTATTTCCCCGGCTGCCGCCATCACGTTTTGCCCGATTTGCTGCCCTTGCTGTTTGTGACGATTGCGTGTGGGGCGTGTTCCGGCTTCCATGCCCTGGTGTCTTCCGGGACCTCGTCGAAGCAGTTGGACAACGAACGGCACATCCAGCCGATCGGCATGGGAGCGATGCTGGTGGAGGGGATTCTGGCCATTTTGGCGGTGATCAGCGTCGCCCAGCTCGACTTTGCGCAGTTCTACCCGATGCTCGCCGACGTCAAGACGCCGCCGGCTCTGCTTTTTTCGCGTGGTCTGGCGGTTTTTGTGACCAAACTCGGAATCAGCAGCGAGTTCGGCACCACCTTTATTTCGCTGGCGGTTTCGGCGTTCATGCTGACCAGTCTGGACACGGCGACGCGCCTGGCCCGCTTCATCTGGCAGGAGCTGGTGCTGCCGGCCAGCCCGGCCGCCGAGGGTGTCGCCGGCCGGGTCGCCGCGGCGCCGGCGCAGCCGGCGCTCTGGAAGCTGGCGATGGCCAACCGTTGGATTGCCACTGGCGGCGTCGTGATCATTTCCGGCGTCATGGTCTTCACGGGCAGCGGGCTGCAGGTCTGGCCGGTTTTCGGGGCTTCCAACCAGCTTTTGGCGGGGTTGACGCTGATCGTCCTGTTCCTGTGGCTGTTGCGGACGCGGCGCAAGATTCTGTTCGCCTTGATACCGGCGGTCTTCATGATGACGGTCAGCATCTGGTCTTTGGCCATTCTGGTTGTCGATCGCTGGGGAACGAACAAGCTCCTGGCGGGAATTGGCGTTTTTCTGCTGGCTTTGGCCTTGCTGATCCTGTGGCTGACCGTAAAGACGGTGCACCGGCACTGGGCCAAGGCCTGAACCTGGGCGCCCCGGGCGCCCAGGGCGATGAATGCGCGCGCAGAAATTATTTGGTAAGCGGTCAGCCATTGATAACTGAGCACAGGAGGAGTCAGCGCTTGGGCGCCTCCGGGCCTGAGGCGCCACCTTGGCGTGCCAGGCCATTGCCGCCGCCTGAAGCAATGGCTGACCGATTATATTTTTTTAAAAAAAATTGTTCTGGCCATTTGCATTATGGTTTTTTGGCAATAGAGTAGGCGTCATTATGACAATAGGCGCGCACAGTTTTGTTTATGGTTTTGCCTGGTATTGGCGTAACTCCGTCAAGACCGGGTAGTTTGCGCTGCTTAAAAAGATTCGGTTGCGACGGATTAAACAAGAAAGTTTGATCCGTCGCATTTTTTTAACCAGACCCCGCCCGGCCCAGCTCGAGCGGGGTTTTTTTGTGGGAGTGACAAGCATGCTGAAGACAAGTTACACCAGGTTCCAGGAGTTGGCCGCGACGGGTCGGATTGTCCCGGTCTATGCTGAGATATTGGCGGACATGGAGACGCCGGTGTCGATTCTGCGGCGGTTTGCCGACGACGAAAATGTCTTTTTGCTGGAGAGCGTCGAGGGCGGGGAGAAGTTTGGGCGGTATTCGTTCATTGGTTTGCATCCGCGGGGGATTTTCACGATTGAGGGTCTCCAACCGTATTACGCCGACGCCGCCGGCAAGCGCCGGTTGGGTTTTTCCGGTTGTCCCTTGCATGCGTTGCGTGATTTGCTTGGCCAGCAGGTGTGCGCGGTCGAGCCGGGGCTGCCGCCGATCACGGGCGGGGCCGTCGGTTTCATTGGCTACGAGGCCGTTTGTCTGTTTGAGGAACTGCCGGCGCCGCGGCCGACTCCGACGCCGGAGTGCGCCTTCATGCTGACGGATGAGATCATCGCCTTTGACAACATCCGGCACACGATCAAGCTTATTGTCAGCGTGCATGTCGATGAGCACGCCAGTTTGGCGGCGGCCTACCGGTCGGCGGAGGAGCGGATCGGGGTGATGCTGGCGCGGATCAGTCAGCCGGTTTCGGCCGGCCCTTCGCCGGCGGTGGTGGCTTCCGCGCCATTGCAGAGCAACATGAGCCGGGGCGAATTTTGCGCCATGGTGGAAAAGGCCCGGCAGTACATCCGCGAGGGGGAGATTATCCAGGCCGTGCTGTCCCAGAAGTTCACCGTGTCGCTGGCGGCGCCGCCGTTTTTGATTTACCGTGCGCTGCGCCTGGTCAATCCCTCGCCGTACATGTTTTACTTGAAGCTCGGGTCGACGACGCTGGTCGGGTCGTCGCCGGAGACGATGGTGAAACTGGAAAATGGCCGGTCCTCGTTGCGGCCGATTGCCGGCACCAAGCCGCGCGGCCGCACCGAGAGCGAAGACCGGGCGTTGGCCGACGAGATGCTGAAGGACGAGAAGGAGCGCGCCGAGCACCTGATGCTGGTCGACCTAGGGCGGAACGACTTGGGGCGGACCGCGGCGCCGGGCAGCGTGAAGGTCAGGACGTTCATGTCAGTCGAGCGTTATTCGCACGTCATGCACCTGGTGTCCGATGTGGATTCGGAGCTTGATCGGCAGTATGACGCATTCGACCTGCTGCGGACCACCTTTCCGGCCGGGACGCTGTCCGGCGCCCCGAAAATCCGGGCGATGGAGATCATCGCGGAGCTGGAGCCGGAGGCGCGCGGCGTCTACGGCGGCACGGTCGGTTATTTTTCCTACAATGGCAACATGGACATGG
>JAKLHU010000003.1 GCA_022709995.1 Verrucomicrobiota bacterium
ATGCCGAACGTATGCCGAAACGTTTTCAAACACAGGCCGCCAGCGTTCCCAAAAATGTTCGTGGCCGCCCGATTTATTGAGCGGCACGTCTTGAATACCGCGGCGAAAAAACCTCAAAAGCCGTTCCATCATCGGCGCGGCGGCGACACCGCCCGCCGGCCACCCATCATCCGGAGATAACCACGCCATGATCACCAAGCACCTGGACAGCGTTTCCGCCGAACGGATCCGTCGCGACCTGTATTACCTGTGCTGCGATCCGCTGCCGTTCCGCAAGGTCAACCACACGCGGCCCGGGCAGACGCGGCACTCCCTGGCGGAGGCCGAGGACTACATTCTCGGCGAACTGCGCGCCACCGGCATGGAGGTGACGAAGACCATGCATCGGGTGCAAGCGTTCCGCTGCGACAGCAGCAAGCCGCTGCATCACTGGTATTCCGCGCCGGCGCCGGAAGACCCTTTTTATGACGCCGCCAACCTGGAGGCCGTCAAGCCTGGCCAGTCGCAGCCGGAAGAGATCATCCAGCTGATTTCGCACAAGGACTCCATGAGCTGGATCGATTCGCCGGGCACCCACGACAACGCCTCGGGCACAGTCGCCAATCTGGAACTCGCCCGCGTCCTCGCCGCCCTTCCCCTGCAGCGAACCGTGCGCATCCTGTTCTGCAACGAGGAGCACACACCGTGGACGAGCCGTTTCGCCGCCGAGGCGGCCGCGGCCCGCCAGGACCGCATCATCGCGGTCCTCAATGTCGATTCCCTCGACGGCAAGTCCGACGCCGACATGGCGGCCGGCGTCATGACCCACGCCATCGGCTACAGCACCGACGCCGGCAAAGAGATGGCAGCCATGCAGCTGCACCTGGCGTTGCGCTATACGCCCCAGCTCCAAACCAACGTGTTCTACAAGAGGTTCGTCAACGACGACGACGGCATGTTCATCAAGGCCGGCTTCGCCAACACCGTGATGCACCTGGGCTCCTGGCCCTATGGCGATGCCGAATATCACCTGCCGGGAGACACGTTTGCACGCGCCAACATCGACAATCTCGCCATGAGCACCCGCCTCATCCTGGCCTGCGTCCTGACTTTTGATAAACAGGGGTTCCATCCGGGAACCACAACCGCTTGAGGCAAGGCCGGTCGGCGGCTTCCATCACCACACACAGAAAAGGATACCAGCCATGAAACAGCGCCGCATGCATCCCCTGCTGATGATCTCCCTGCCGGCCTTCATCATTTTCGGGAGCCTGTTTGTCACGTATCTGATTTCCGGTTTGCGGTCTGACCCCAACATCTGGTGGACGGCCGGAAGCCTGCCCCTCGATCATCCGCAAAGCCGCCGAGCCTTTGAATTGTTCATCAACGGCCAGGCCATCAATCATATCTTGGTGGAAAACAGCCTGGCAATGGTCGCCCCGGGCGGACTGGCCACGCCGGTGCGCAAAGACGACATCACCGTCCGGTTGAATTCCTGGCAATGGGTCAAATCCAAGTCGCTGGGGCTGGCCGCCCTGTTCGGATTCCTTTTCGGCGCCTGCCTGGTAATGGTGATCATCGGCATGATACTGCCCGCGCCGGCCAGTCGCGACTTTAGCCGGGACCAGCCAGCTCCGCCAAAAGAATAACACCGCCGCCGACCTGGCGCCATCCGGAAGAGCCGTCAAGGGGCGGAAGCCGAGTGGCGGCTATTTTTTGAACCCCAGGCCGTCAAGCCACTGCTGGACCTTGACGCTGGCACCTTTCACGTCCTTGCCAGACGTGCCAAGGCCCTCTTTGGCCACCGCGTCGGGGCAGGCCTTGGTGATATCGACAAGGGTATTGCCGACCTTGCTGCCATACGTGCAGAAGGGAATGACGACCTTGCCCTTGAAGGCATTGCCAGCCAGGAAGGTCGCCAAAGGCGTCGCGTAGGTGTTGAACCAGTTGGGCGAACCAATGAAAACGACATCGAATTTCTCGATCGACGGCACCTTGCCGTCCTTGAGAGCCGGCTTGATCTGGCCGTCGAGTTCCTTCTTGCCGCGCGTCACGACTTCGCGGTAGTTTTGCGAATAGGCGTCCTGCGGCACCAGCTCGATGAGTTCACCGCCGGTTTGCGCCTTGATCATCTCCGCCAGCTGGCGGGTGTTGCCGGTCTGCGAAAAATACACAATCGCAATCTTGGCCGGAGCGGCTTCGGCGGCGGCCAGCGAACGCGACAGCGAAACACCGACCAGAGCACTGAATAAAAACACCTTGACTAAATTTTTCATTGTGTTGTCCTTCCTGTTAACTACATGCTTCGGGTTGAGACTTTGACTCGACAATGACTTTCGACAATTTTTCCGCGGCGGCTTCCAGGGTTTTCAGATTTTGGACTTTCTGGTAGCCTTTTTCCAGCAACACTTCCTTGGCGATCTGGGCGCGTCGGCCACTGCGGCAGAAAAGGACGATCGGCGTGCTCTTGTCAGGCAGCACGGCTTCAATCCGGGCGCCGATTTCATCATGGGGAATGAGGACGGCATCCTCCAGGCGCCGTTCGGCAAATTCTTCCGGTGTTCGCACGTCGATGATGACTGGCGTCGGTTTGCGGGCGGCACGGGCAGTCGGAGCCATACCCTTCTCCTTGGTTCGATTATTCTCCAACTGGCAGCCGTCTGGCCTGGCCGGTCATACTGGCTCGGGCGAAAAGCTATTTCCTTACCATATCATCACAGAAAAGGAAATTCAAAACGCCGTTCGTGCGAAAGCCGGCGACGGAAGGTAGCATTCGACAGGGGCGACTGTATTAACCCAATAGCCTATTCGTCCCATGGTCCTATCCACCGTCCCATACGTCCTATCTGTCCCATACGTCCTATCAAGTGTCCTATCGGTCCCATGCTTCCAAGCCAGAGTTACACATAAGTGAAGAGCATTGGTCCTAGCCCTCCGGCGGCAGCCTAAAGGCTGTACTACGTACGGCGGCAGCCTAAAGGCTGTGCCGGGGCCGTCGGAACACAGCTGACGGCAAGCGGCCCGAAAGGCCGCGCAGCCTTGGGTGCGAAGAATCAATAGGGTTTCGAACAAAGGAGTGGCCGATGCTTTCACGATGGTTTCGGGTGGCCGTGCTGATTTTTGCCGCCGCCGGGGGATGCAGTTATGCGCAGGCGTCAGCGCCGTCGCGGGCCAAGTTGATCCGGCTGGGATTTGACACGCCGGAGGCGTGGTTTGTCCGCGAGCACCTGGCGGAATTGGAGCGGAACACGCCTTTTGACGGCATGGCCGTGCATCTGCCGCGGTTGCGCGTCAATGGCAAGCCCGGGGTGACCTATGGCCATCTCGTGTTTGGGAAAGAACGCTTCCAGGCCAGTGCCTTCGACGCCTGGCTGGAGGACGCCAAGGCCATCCGGTCCGGCAAACTGACCGACAACTTTGTCTATGTCTCGGTCACCGGCGCCGATTATGACTTCTTTGCCGAGGAGGCCTGGGAGACGGTCCGGCACAACTTCGCTTTGGTTGCCGGGCTGGTCCGGCAGGCCGGTTTCAAGGGCGTTTTCTTTGATGTCGAGCATTACAACCAGGGCAAGCCGACCTTGTTCCAGTATCTTCCCGGGGCGGGGCGTCCGTTTGCCGAGGTGGAGGCCCAGGCCCGCCGCCGCGGCGGCGAGCTGATGCGGGCGATCACGGCCGAATGCCCCGACCTGGTCATGCTGACCGTCCTCGGCAGCTTTTCCATTTCCTTCCCGGCCCTACGAAGCCGCAATCCGCAACGCTTCATGGAAAACCACCAGTACGGCCTGACCAGCGCCTTTTTCAATGGCATGTTCGATGCCCTGCCGTCGACGGCCCGGCTGTATGACGGGGCGGAATTCTCCGGCTATCAGGCCGCCGGCCCGGAAGACTTCTTTCGCATTTGTCGGGACTTCCATGTCAATTCGCCGCGCCTGGCCGCGCCGGAGAACCTCCCCAAACTGCGGGCGCAATCCGGCCCGGCCATCGGCTTGTACCTCGACTGCTATTTGAACGAAGACGGCTTCTGGGTCATCCGCTCGGACAGCATGGACCGCGTCAGTCTTCTGCGCCGCAATGTCCGCCTGGCCTTGGAGAGCAGCCGCGACTACGTGTGGCTGTACGGCGAGCAGTGCCGTTGGCAGCCCATCGAGTTGCCGCCCTCCACGGATGCCGCCATGGCCGGCAAGATCGGCCGCGGACGCCTCTGGGAGGAGGCCATGCCCGGAGTCACCGCCGCGCTTGAGTTCGCCCGCGACCCGGACGCGTATGTCGCTCGCGCCGAGGCCGAGAACCGCCTGGAAAGAGCCTTTCAAGCCACGTTCGATCCGCCGGGCGAACCGCCGCGGCTGACCGGCGTCGCCACCTGGCAGTCGGGCTCGTCCAAGGGCGCGATTGAGGTCGACGTCACTGGCGGTTGGCAGGCTACGGCCTGCGCCCGCCTGACGGGCGTCACCTTTGGCAGCGTCCTGAAAAGCGTCCCGGTCAAGCCGGGCGAGGTCTACTTCGTCCGCGCCTTGGCGCAGACGGAGGGCGACGCCCAGGCGACTTTCACCGTGTCGTGGCAGAATGCCGACCGGCAGTGGACCCGTCGCCTGGACGAGGTGCGGATGGCGTTTTCCGAGCCTCTGGCCGACGGCTGGTTCCGGGCTGCCACGACCGTCATCGTGCCGGAAACCGCCGCCGCCATGTATGTCAGCTGCGGGTCGGCCAGCGCCACCGGCCAGGCCGTCATGCGCGTTGACGACCTCGAAATCTTCCTGGTCCGCTAAACGCATCGACGCCTTTTGTTCCTCCATTTTTCCAGGCGCACGTGTTTTTCGATGGCCTTGTTCCCACTCGTCACTATGCTTTTCATCCGTATTTTCGATTTGAATTAAAAAAGGAAATTGAGCAGACCATGAAGACGATCGTTGAACCCTCTCGTACGCTTCCCGTCGTGGCCGAGCCGGAGGTGCTGGTGGCCGGGGCCGGCCCGGCCGGTATCGGCGCCGCTCTGGCGGCGGCCCGGGCGGGCGCGAAGACCATGCTGCTGGAAAAGACGAACGCGATTGGCGGCATGGCGACCAGCGGCATGATGTCACATTGGTCCGGCGCGCGGGAAACGCCTTTGATGATCGAAGTCGTCGAGCGCATGCGCCAGAGCAAGTCCCTGCCCCTGGAGTTCAATCCGCTGCGCGAGAGCGACGCCAAGTGGTGTATCAGCCACGAATGCCAGAAGACAACGCTGGGCCAGATGATGCGCGAAGCCGGCGTGATTGTCCAGCTGCATACGACCGTCGCGGACGTCATCATGGACGGCAACCGCCTCCAAGGCGTCATCACGGAAAGCAAATCGGGGCGCGAGGCCATTCTGGCGCCGGTCACCATCGACGCCACCGGCGACGGCGACGTCGCGGCCCGCGCCGGCGCCGAGTACATCCTCGGCCGCGAAGAGGATCACGCCTGCCAGCCGGTCACCATGATGTTCCGCATCGGCGGCGTCGACTACTCGCGCGCCGTCTTCCCCGGCAGCTTCGAGTCGTACATGGACATCCCCAAGGGCGAAATCCAGTCCCTGGGCAAGCGGCACCTGCCGCATCCGGCCGGCCATGTGCTGCTGTATCGCACGCGCCTGCCCGGCGAAGTCTGCGTCAACATGACCAATGTCACCAACATCGACGGCACGGACGTGCGCCAGCTCACCGAGGCCGAATTCATCTGCCGCGAGCAGATGGACGCCATCATCCAGTTCCTGCGGGAATTCGTGCCTGGCTATGAGCAGTGCTATCTGGTCGCCGCCGCCGACAATGTCGGCGTCCGCGAAACGCGCCATGTCAAGGGCGTCACGACCATCACCCCCGAGGACATTGTCGAAGCGACGGTCTTTCCGGACTGGATCGCGACCAAGAACTACTTCAACTTCGACATCCATTCCGTGGTCGGGCCGGGTCTGGACAAGAACGGCGCCCAGCGCGAGTTCAAGGCCAAGGGCAGCTACACCATCCCGTACCGGGCTTGCGTGCCGGAAAAAATCGACGGACTGCTGCTGTCCGGGCGCAACATTTCCGGCACGCACAAGGCGCATTCGAATTTCCGGGTCATGGGCATCTGTCTCGGCATTGGCCAGGGGGTCGGGATTGCGGCGGCGACCGCCGTCCGGCAGGGCGTGCTGCCCCGGCATGTCGATGTGGCCGAAGTGCAGCGGCAGTTGCGGGCCGTCGGCGTGACGCCGTAAGCCCGCCGCAGCTGCTGGCAGGCGCCGGGGTCGCCTGGTGCGAGGCCGTGTCAAAGCCGCGGCGCCTTCCCCTCTATCCATTGGCCTTATACGAACTATCTGTGTCCATCCGTGTTCATCGGCGGTTCAAACAAGGTTTTTTTCGAGCCGTTGGCTGGAGTCAATGCGGCCCGGTTCAGGCCAATATGTCCAGGACGAGGACCCAGTCGTGGCCCGGGCCGGACGACGGCGGGACGAACAGGGCTTCGCGCTGGTTGAACACGCCAAAGGCGGTTTCCGCGCCGGAGCGCGGGTCGTACCAGGCGGCCCGGAGGAACGCGGCGTCGAGCCGTTCCGTCGGCAGGCGGATTGGCTGCCCCAGCGGCGTGTAAATGAAGGCGTACTTGTCCCCACGGCCGGCGGCCATGGCGGCGTTGGCGGCTGTTTCCGGCGGCGCCAGTTCCGGCGCCGGCCGGAACTCGAAGTATGGCCGGGACAGCCGGAGCCGGCGCAGGTTGGCGGCCTGTTCGGCGCCGGGCCAGCGTAGGGCGTCCCGCCAGGTCGTGACAAAGTGCTCCCTGGGAGCGCGGTTCATGGACCACACGCAGTCGTGGCCGTAGGTGTCGCCGCAGGCGCCGGCCATGATGTTCCAGTAGGCGTTGGCGCGGACGTCCGCGGCGCTCCAGCGATAGCCGCAGTCTGGCCTCTGGCAGGCGGCGATGCCCTCGTAGCGGTGTTCCGCGTCCAGGCAGGGCTTGGCCTCGGCGGCGGCCGTGCGCAGGAGCAGTTGCGCCGAATCGAAGCAGGCAAAGCCATGGCTGGACTGGATCGCGTGGAAATCCAGGTAGTCGCGGTCGGGCACGTCATCAATGGAAGAGCGGTTGCCGCGCGGGTGGAAGGTGATCAGGTGGCTGCCGCCATCGCCCTCGCGCAGCCCGGCGGCCATGGCGTCGACGATGGCGCGATGCTCGTCGGTTTGCAGTTGGCGGTCGCCGCCCAGCATCCATATCAGGTTGGCGGCGCCGCGGTAGCGCTGGCCCAGCCAGAGACCATAGGCGCGGGCGTTCGTCGGCGTGAAGATTTCCGGCCCGCGGCCGTGTCCCTGGTTGAATTTGTCCCCCCAGGTCGGCAGCAGGGCGAGGCGCAGGCCGCGCTGTTCCGCTTCTTGGACGACGAAATCGACGTGGTCCCAGTAGCTGTATTCGCCGCTGGTGTCGGGCGAAGCCGGCCGGAACACGCCATCGCTGCACGACAACGGGACGCGGCCATAATGGTTGGGCGTGCGCAGGCCGTCGAATTCCGCGAGGGCGACCGTCTGGATGACATTGAAGCCTTGTTGTTGGCGGACGTCGAGATACTCGCGGGTTTCCTCGCGGCTGAGGGCGTGCAGGAGCTCCCAGGCGGTGTCGCCGAGGTAGAAGAAAGGCTCGCCGTCCGTTGTCATCAGATAGCGTCGGCCGGGGTGTACTGCCAAGGGTTGCATGAGTGGTTTTTCCTGGGGTGGCTATTCGTGCGGTCAAGGCGGTGGCCGCCGTCATTCTTCGTTGGGATCAAGGCCGAGGCGGTCGAACTGTTCCGGCGGGGCGTCATTGTCATGCATTAGGCGGACCATGAGCTGGCGCACGCGGGCCTCGGCGGCCGGGGCGCGCCGCGGCGTGGTCAGCGGCCAGCGTCGGTTTCGATTCTGAGAATTTCCGCGCCGGCGAGGAAAATCCGGCGGTTGTCAGCCGTGATGAATTCAAAATAGAGGACGGCGCGGAAGGCGAATTCACCGTCCCCGAAGAGGTGGGTGGACTGGTAGTCGCAGTCCTGGAGACATTCTCCGTTTTTCAGCACGATGGTTACTTTTTTCCCGTGCAGGCGCCGGAAGACGAATTCCGGCGTGGCGGCGGGCTGGGCGAACTGCTCCGGATGGAGACGTTTTTCCAAGATTCTCCAAAGGGTGAAAAACACCTTGACGACGACGATCGCGGCGACGATGGCGCCGACAACCAGCAGGAAAGGAAGAAAGTCCATCATGGCTTGTTCTCCTGACTTGATGATGCGGCGATTCGTGCCGTTGCGCAAAGGATCCGAATAACGATTGGCCGGCGATCGGCCTTGCCAACGTACGCGCCGGGCTTGCAAAGGCAGAATGCGCCGGATATAGTTTTCATGTCTGGTGGTGCGGTCCGTTCCCGACGGCGCAACGACGCGCCATCAACTATAGCATCGAATCGGGCCTTCGTCACCGTGTTGGCTGAAGCCGGGGAGTGAAAAAGATCATCATGCCAGAAAAGCAGCGGTCGTTTGTCGGGAAGTGGATCACGTCGGAGCGTTTCTGCGACTTGTCGCCGGTGAACGTGTTTCACCGGCAGCTGGATGTCCGGGCCCGGCCGGCAGTCGAGCCGATTCTCCAGAACCGGCATGTCCTTTTCCGGCGGCAGTTCGAGCTTCCGGCCGCCGCTTGCACCGAAATCTTCATCACGGCGGACGACTACTACAAGCTTTACGTCAACGGCGTGTTTGTCAACCAGGGGCCGACCGCGTCCTACGCGTTCCACTATTGGTACAACCGGATTGATCTCTCCGCCTATGTGCGCCCGGGCCGCAACACCATCGCCGTGCACACCTACTACCAGGGCCTGGTCAATCGCGTCTGGGTCAGCGGGGACAGCCAGCACGGCCTGCTCCTCGACGTCGTGGCCGACGGCCAGGTGGTCCTGGGTTCGGACGAGACTTTCCGGCAGCATGAGCACACCGGCTTTCTGGCTGCCGGCAAGGCCGGCTACGACACCCAGTTCCTGGAACGCTACGACGCCAACGCGCCTGAAGTCGGCTTCGAACAGCCCGGCTTCGACGACTCGTCGTGGCGGCCGGCCTGCGTCCGGAAGCTGGCGCCGTATCGCGTCTTTGAACAGCCGTCGCGCCAGCTCGAGTTCGAGGATGTCGCGCCGGCCGCCATGACCCGGCACGGGAACACGGTCCGCGTCGACTTCGGCGGCATTTACGTCGGCAGTCTGAAGTTGCGCGTCCGCGGCCGGCCGGGCGACGAGGTGGTGATGCGTTTCGGGCAGGAGCTGAATGACGACGGTTCGGCCCGCCATCGGCTCCGGGCCAACTGCGTGTACGAGGAATACCTGGTCCTTTCCGGCCACTGGGACGCGTTGAACCAGTTTGACTACAAATCATTTCGACATGTCGACCTGGAACTGCCAGCGGGGGCCGAGCTGGACGAAGCGTCCGTCGCCCTGGCGGCGCGGCATTATCCGTTTGCGTTGCGGGCGGCGTGCCGCTACCGGGACGAGGCCTCGCAAGCCATCTGGAAGCTGTGCGTCGACACCCTGCATTACGGCGTCCAGGAGGTCATCCAGGACTGCATGGAACGCGAAAAGGGCTATTATCTCGGCGACGGCTGCTACAGCCTGCTGACCTTCTGCCTGCTGAACCGCGACTTCGCCCTCTGTGAAAAATTCTTTGACGACTTTTTGCGGACGTCGTTCATCAACCGGGGGCTGATGACATGCTACGGCTGTTCGATGATGCAGGAGATCGCGGAGTATCCGCTTATCATGATGGCGTTGCTTTTGGCCTACAGCTCGCAGACCGGCAATCTGGACTTCATTCGTCCGCGCTTCGCCGCCTTTGCCGATATCCTCGACTTCTATCGCGAACAGTACGCGGAAAGCGACGGGCTGCTGAGCCATCTTGACAAGTGGTGCGTGGTGGAATGGCCGAGGAACATGCGCGACGGCTATGACGTCGACTTGACCGAAGGCAAGGTCTGCCGCGTCAAGCACAATGTCATCAACGCCTACTACATCGGCGCGGTCAAGTGCCTGAACAAGATCGCGGGGCAGCTCGGCCTAGCGCCCTGTGGCGACGCCGAGGCGCTGCAGAAGGCCTTTGCCGAGGCGTTTTATCTGCCTGGGCAAAGCGCCTTCCGGGACAGCGTCGAGTCCGACCATGTCAGCTTGGCGGGCAACGCGATCGCGTACTTTTTCGAATTGTTCCCGGATCCGGCGGCGGGCAAGCAGACCATCCTGGCCATGGTGCGGGAAAAACGACTGACGCAGAGCCTGTTCTTTGTCACCTTCCCGTTGTTCTGCGGCCTGCTTCGGGACGGTGAGGGCGAACTGGTGCATGACTTGCTGACGGACCGGAACGCGTGGCTGAACATGCTGGGGGAAGGCGCGACTAGGACCTTCGAGGGCTGGAGCCGCGATCTGAAATGGAACACGTCGCTCTTCCATCTGACCCTCAGCTATGGCGCCGCCTTCCTGACCGATTGGGACATCCCCGCAACCTTCAATTTCAGGACGTGACGGTCGCTTTTGCCAGGGCAGGCGCCGCTCAAGGATGGGCAGTCGCCGCCCGCGACGCGCGCAATTTGGTCGGGAAGTTGCCGCCCGTCGATTTGCCTTGCATGGGTTCCCGGCTTAAACTATCTGGCGGCAGGTAAAGGGGCGAGCCTCCCGAAAGCCAAAAAGCCGCAGTGAAATCGGCTGATTCCTCTGCGGCTTTGGTAGTTGCTGGAGCGGGTGATGGGAATCGAACCCACATCATCGGCTTGGAAGGCCGAAGCATTACCACTATGCTACACCCGCATGGTGACAAAAGTATACTGTAGTTCTTCATGAAAAAGTTGCAACAATGGACGTTCAAAAAAAAGTGACATTGGCGCCGGGCGCCTGGCGCCTGGCCGAGCAGGCCGGGTCTGGTTTTCCGGCCGGTGTGCGCCGTCTGGACTACCAGAGTCCGGCGGATGGCGCGGACGACTGGGCCTTGCTGAAAACGCCGGCGCCGGGCGTGTCGACCTGGCTGGTCTGCATCCACGGCCACGGCTCCCGCGGCAACCAGCTCTACATCCGGCCCGATCTGCAGAAATTCTGGCTGCCGAGGTATCTTGAGCGCGGCTATGGCATCCTGACCCCGACCCTGCGCGGCAACGCCTGGATGGGACCGGCCGCCGTCACCGACCTGGACGCCTTGCTCAATTTCCTGCGTCAGGAATTCCAGGCGAAGAAGTTCCTGTTTGAATCCGGGTCCATGGGCGGGACCAGCAATCTCATTTATGCCGGCCTGCGGCCGGAAAATGTCGCCGGGGCGTCGGCGCGCGGGGCCGTGACCGATTTGGCCGCCTATCACGCGTTTTGCCGCCGCCGGGCCGGTGTCGGGATCTTGCAGGAGATCGCCGACAGCCTGGAAACGCATTACGGCGGCACGCCCGTCCAGCAGCCGGACGTGTATTGGGCGCATTCGCCGGTCAACCAGACCAAAAGATTGCAGAACATGCCGATTTTTCTGGCGCACGGCACGGCTGACCCGATCATGCCGGTCAGCCAGACCCGCGCTTTTGCCGCGGTGCTGGCGGAGAACCCGCGGTTTGCGTATGTCGAGGTTCCCGGCGGCGGGCATGACTCGCCGCTGAGCCTCGGTTATCTGCCGGCGACAGGCGACCCGGCGGCGGCAGTCTTTCAAGCGTTGAATTGGATTGACCAGGAATAATTCTGTATTTATATTGGGACCTATACTGGCCGGAAGGCCGTCAGCGAGAGGAACCGTGTGTCATGATGAATACCGTTAGGCAGTTGTGCTGCGCCTGTGCCCTGTCGGCGCCGTTGGCGGCGGGGCTGGCGGTTGCCGGAGACAATCTGTTGCAGAATCCCGGCTTTGAATTCCATGCTTTTGTCAACCACCGCGAGGGCAAAGCCGTCAGCTATACGGGCAATACCGTGGCTTTCTGGCGGCATGGCGACTATGGCGATATCACGGTGACCCGCGAATCCCAGGTCGCCGTCGAAAAGAGGCCGCCGTACTCCGTCCACAACCTGGTCTCCATCCGCCCCGGGAAAAAGCTCTGGCAGTTCATTCCGCTGCCGTCGGCCAGTTTGGCGCATGGAGACGCGGTCGAGCTGGCGGTTGCCGGCTGGCAGTCGGCGGCCGGCGCTCTGCAAGTGTCCGTCGTCCTGTTGAAGATCGACAGCGAGGACGGCACGTGGAAGCCGGCCGACTTCGGCTATGCCGACCAGCGCGACTTCCCCCGGCATGCCCGCGGCGAATTCGTCGCGGCCCGCCGTCATGACCAGGTCGCCGCCGAAGCCGGCGCCGTCGAAGTCCACTTGCGGGACGTGGTCGTGGAAGGGCGCTTCCACCAGGACAACGTCTCGCGCAGCGAAGACATGAACACCATTGCGCTCCAGGTCGAGATCGCCAACGTCAGCGCCGACGCCGAGGTGCTGGCCTGGGCGCCGTGCCTGACCCGGGCCGGCCAGGGGCCGGAACGGATTACCGGCGTCGTCGCATCGCAGCGCCCCATGGATCCGGCCTTCCGGCATCTTCCCCGCACCATCCAGAAGCTGTGGAAAGGCGAGGCGATTCACATCCTGCTCATGGGCAGCAGCATCGACCGCGGCAGCGCCAACCCGCCGATGTACTTGTATGACGAGGACCCGCAGTCGCCGACCTTCAAGCAGCCCTTGTCCGAACGCTTGTTCGAGGCTGAGAAGGCCGGGCGGCCCGACCTGGCCGGCTACTATGGCTGGTGGCAGCACTACTTCTCCTACGCCGGCCGTCTGCGGCTGGAACTGATGCGGCGGTTCAACCTGCCCGTCGAGAAGATCTGCCTCAATTTCATGGCCTGCGACGGCTCGTGCATCGGCGAAGCCACCTCCGGCCTGGCCGAATACTGCTCGCTGAGCATCCCGCCGAGTCCCGGCGAAAACGGCTACCCGGAGGGCGGCGACTGGAAGACGCTCCACCCGGAATTGTTCTCCCGGCCCGGCGGCCACGGCCCGGACCTGGTGATCTATGGCTCCGGCGCCAATGAAAAAACGGACACGCCGGATGAAATCGCGCCCCTGGAGGCGTCCATCCGCTGGATACAGCGTCATTACCCGCAGGCGGAATTCCTGTTCTGCATGTTTCAGAACAAAGGCGGCTACACGCCGAATCCGGGCGATTTGCAGGCGTTGGCCCTGCGCTACCAGATTCCGTTCATGGACTACGGCAAGCTCGGCGACGATGTGACGCGCTGGTGCAACCGCTATGCCCTGGTGCCGAGCGACGGCCACCCCCAGGCCGCCGCCCACTACCTGTGGTTCCACGCCCTGTCGCAAGCCTTTGAATGCTGGGACCCGGCGCCATCCGGCGTGGTTCAGCTGCGCTTGCCGGAGCGCATCCACCCCAACACCATCGGCTGGGAAGGCGAAATCAGGACTTATCAGGGCGATTCGCCGCGCCTCAAGGGCAATATGGCCGTCCTGGAAGACACCGCCTTGAACTGCTGGGCAAGTTGTGCCGACAAGACCTTGAAGGCGTTTGTCAATGGCGAAACGGCAGTCGGCTCGGTTCGGACCGGGGCGAGCAGCCGCAATATCCGCAATTCGACTTTCCGGTGGGGCCGGGGCCGCCTCGGCGACCGGCAGATTCTGGAGCTGGTCGGCGAGCAGGCCAAGCTCACCGCCATCGACCTCAAGGTGGTGAACGGCCGGCGGTTCTATCCATCGAGCCATCCCGCCCTGGAGCACGCCGGCCTTGGCCGTGAGGAGTGGTCGTCGGCCTGGGGAGCGCCGTATGGCGAGGACGCGCTGATCGTGCCGCCCGGGCAGACGGTTGAACTGACCGCCGCCGCGACCGACTTTTCCGTCGCCTATGTGGATCATGTCAATGGCGGGACTTTGGCGGTGCTGGTCGACGGCCAGGAACGGCTGCGGACCGCGACCGACGTGCCCTTTGCCGACCAGGACGGCCGCCTGCATTTCATGGAAAATCGCCAGGGCATCCGCGACCTGCCGTTCGGGCTGCATACGGTCCGGCTCACTGCCGAGGGCAATCCCGTGCGCCTGCTGGGCATCTACACCTACGACACCAGGGCCAATCTGCAGCAGGAGCGCCGGGTGGCCGGCCTGGCCGCCGCGGGCGAGACCATCGTGTTCGAGCCGCCCTTCCGGGCTCGTCCGGTCATCCTGTGCTCCGACGGCCTGCAGGCCCCCCTCGCCACCATTCGTCCCGAAAGCGCGACCTTTGCGGGACAGGCAGGGACTTTCCTGGCTATCGGCGAATGACCGGCCCCTTGGCACCAAGAAGAAAAGAATGCGATCGTTGACGATGAGCAGCGACAACGGAAGACAATGGTTTATCCGCCCGGCCGCGGAAGAATTGCGCCGGGAATGGCGGAATATCATCCGCCAGTGCCTGACCAACCGGGAACAGACCCTCGTTCACGAGCCGGTATTCGTGGTCCATGCGGACATGACGGAGTGGGGCCGCTGGCGCGGCGGCAGCCTCCGGCAGCTGGAACTGCATGAACGGATGCTGTTTGAACATCCGTGGTATGCGGTCGTTGACGTGCTTCGGCATGAAATGGCCCACCAGCTCCGGGAATGCCTGTACCCGACCAGCGAAGAAGCCTCGCATGGACCGCTGTTTCGCAAGTTGTGCGAACGCCTGGGCGCCAATCCGGCCGCCTCCGGACAATACCCGACCCTGGACCAGCAGATGCGGACGGACGAAGGCGCCGCCGCGGACAGCCCGCGCTCCGCGCTGATGACCCGCGTGCAGAAGCTCCTGACCCTGGCCGCGCGCGCCGAATCGCACGAGGCCGAGGCCGCCCTGGCCAAGGCCCGCGCTTTGATGGCCAGGCATGACCTTGACGAGAGCGCCCTCGCGGACGACGACAACGGTTTTGTGTCCGTCTGCCTCGGCCAGGCCCGGCTGCGCCGGCAGCGCGAGGATGGTGTCCTCGGGGTCCTCCTGCAGGACTTCTGGGGGGTGAAGACGTTGTGGGTGAGCGAACCGTTCTGGGACGCCGACTACGGTCAGTTCCGAAAGGGCTGGAATCTCGAGATCAGCGGCCGGCTGGACCGGGTCCGGGTGGCCACATACGTCTACCATTATCTTTGCGGCTACATTGAACGCGGTTGGAATGCGCTGACACCACGGATGCGCAGCGGCCAGCGCCAGCGGCGCGACTACTCCCTGGGCGTCATCGACGGCTTCCGGACGGTCCTGGAGCGGCAGGACGCCCAGGAGGACACGGCCGCGGTCATCAAGAAGGGCGAAGCCGGCCTGGATGATTACTTCGCCGTCCGGCACCCATGCATCCGCGCCTGCCGGAGCACAATCATTGAAAAGAACCAGGCGCACTTTGCGGCGGGGCAGGCGGCCGGCCAGAAGGTCCGCATTGCCCCGGGGCTGGAAACGGGCGGCGAAGACCGTCCCGCACCGCGCCTGCTGAGCTGAACGCGGGGGGAGGGCGACGGGAGGCGACGCGACCGGCTTCATGTCGTCCAGGCGAGTCTCGGATGCTTCGGCCGCGGGAGTAGGGCCGCGCTCCGATCGTTTCTCCGTGCGGCTGACGGTTTTCCCAGCGGGCAAGTGGCATGTGGAGACCGTTCATGCAGCGCCTTGAGCCGATGCCGGGTCCAACGCCGGCGCCACCCTGAAAGATTTGCTGGCGTCGCCGGGGGGGGGCGTTGCTACGGCGCGAACCAGAGCTGGCGGACGCCGATGACGATCATCTGGGCCGCGATGGCGCTGAGGATCAGGCCGGTGATTTTGCTCAGGATGGAGATGCTGGCGCGGCCGAGCACTCTTTCAATGCGTTCCGAGAAAAACAGCATGACGCCGATGGAGGCGACCGCTCCGACCAGCGACACGGCGGTGATGACTTTGCCGATGATCAGCGGCGTTTCCAGGCCCATGACCATGAGGGTACCCAGGGTGGCCGGGCCGGCCGTGATCGGCACCGCCAGGGGCACAATCGCCAAATCCAGCAGATTCTCTTTCTGGTAGTCGTTTTTTTGGCTCTGGGTTCCGTAGACCAGGGAGATGGCGACCAGCAGGAGCAGGACGCCGGAGCCGGTCCGGAAGGCGTCCACCGTGATGCCGAACAGCTTCATGATCCAGGTGCCGTAAAAAAAGATGACCAGGGTGACGATGGCGGCGCCGACGGCAATCCTGACCGCAAGCCGCTGTTTGAGGGCGGAGTCGGAGCCGGCCGTGAGCGTCAAGAACGTGCCCAGGACAAAAAAGGGCGTCAGCAGGAAAAACAGCTTCAAGTAAAGCGCGATGGCCAGATGGAGGCCCTGCAGGATGGTCATGGTCGTGTCCTGTCTGAAAAGCCCAGAAAGGCAAGGCGATGTTGGTGCGGATGGCGGTATGTCGAATGCTGGCGGCCGTGTGGCCGTCAGGTCAAGGACGGCTCCGGGGGGCATTCCAGTGCCAGGCTTGGGTCGGCAGGGCGGTTGGCTGAGAGTTGCCTTGGGAGATGGCGGCGCCGCCTGATGAAGGAACCGCTGGCCGCCCTCGCGTTGCCGTGGAACGCCGCCGCCGCGGGCCCGTCACCGTCCTCCTTGCCGGTTTTGCCGGGGAATGATGCAGGACATAATATACTTGATTATTGGCGGACAGGAAAACGGCGAACGTGCAATTCGGGCAAAATGGATTATCTTAATGGCTGTTGTGGCCGTGGCGCAAGGAATCAGGAACATTTTCAGGGTGCGGCTCTGTCCGTCCGGTCTGGGAGAGAGCTCCCCGCCGCCTCGGGGCAGGAGCCGTTTGCATATTAAAGGCATAGCAGCGGGAAATCATATATGAAGCAGTTATATAAGGTCAAGGTCACCAACGGCCTCAACTATGAGTGCATCGGTGAAACGGATCTGCAGTTGCGGGAAGAAGAAGCGGTCGTCGTCCGTTGCGAACGCTACCTTGACTATGGTGTGATTTCGAAGGTGATCGGTGAGCCCGTCGACAGCGAAGAGGCTCTGGAGAAAGTTCGTTCGCAGAACAACCGCGGCCGCCGCATCGAGGGCCAGAAGCTTCCGCCGGTGGTGCGTCGGGCCACCGACGATGATGTCCGTCAAATCAAGGACAACGAGGTCCAGGCGGGCCAGGCGCACGTGACGGCGATGGCGCGGATTCGGGCGCACAACCTGGAGATGAAGCTGATTCACACCCACTATGCCTTGGACCGGAAACTGCTGGTTTTCCAGTTTTCGGCGGAAGGACGGGTGGATTTTCGGGAATTGCTGCGCGATTTGTCGGCGTTGTTTCGAATTCGGGTGGAGCTTTTGCAAATTGGGGTTCGTGACGAAGCGGCGGTCTTGGGCGGCATCGGCACCTGCGGCCGGGCGTACTGCTGCGCCTGTTTCCTGTCGGGGTTCAACAGCATCAACGTCAAAATGGCGAAGCAGCAGGGCCTCTCTCTGAATCCGCAGAACATCTCCGGCGCCTGCGGGCGTTTGAAGTGCTGCCTGCAGTTCGAGGCCGATGCCTACCGGGCCGCGGCTCAGGAACAGCGCCAGCAGCAATTGGCGGAGGAAAACGGCAAGGAAGGCGTCGAGCCGGTTGCTGACGTCGGCGGGGAAGGCGTTGGCAGCGCTTGCCCGGATTGTCCCGGCAATTGCGCCGCCCGAAACGCCTCCCAGGGCGGTTCCGGTCCGGAAGGCGCCGCCGGCGGGCGGCCGGCTGATTCGGCCCGCGGCCAACAGCGCGGCGAGGGGCAGGCTCGCCGGCCCGATCGGAGCCGTCGCGGCAATGGCCAGGGTCGCGGTCAGCAGCAGAACAATCCGGGACGACAGGGCCAGGGCGGTAGTCAGCATCGGCAGGGCGGTAATTCAAACCCAAACCGCCAACCAGGCCAGAACCAGGGCCAGGGCCAGAACCAGGGCCAGAACCAGGGCCAAAACCAAGGCCCGCGTCCTCCGCGTCCAGTGCCACCGCCGGCGGCGCCGCCGCCCGTGCCACCGCCGGGGCAAGAAAAAGCGCCCGGGGCGGTTTGACGGCTATCTCGAATTAAATTGCAGGGGATGTGCAGACGGTTGTTTTCGGGTCGGGAAAAGGACGCCAGGCCGATTTGGGTCGAGCCAGCTCAAGCCAGGGTCTGCCCAGTCACGCCGCGTCGTGGCGGCGTGCACCTGTGACAATGTCTCAACTATTTCCCATGCAAGGCGTTGTGTCGATGGTTTGCGAGCACGGGCTGGAAGCCCGTGTCACTTCTTCCGT
>JAKLHU010000030.1 GCA_022709995.1 Verrucomicrobiota bacterium
CTTCCAGTTCCAGTTCTTCCCATCCCAGCAGTGATTCCTCGATGAGGATTTGGTGGACGAGGCTGGCCTGGAGGCCGCGGGGGGCGATGCTCCGCAGTTCTTCCAGGTTGTAGCAGAAGCCGCCGCCGGTGCCGCCCATGGTATAGGCCGGCCGGACGACGACGGGGAAGCCGATTTCGCGGGCCGCGGCCTCGGCGTCTTCGACGGTATTGACGGCTCGGCTGCGGGCCATGTCAATGCCGAGGCGGTTCATGGTTTCCTTGAAGGCGGTGCGGTCTTCGCCGCGCTCGATGGCGTCGATCTGCACGCCGATGACCTTGACGCCGAATTTCTCCAGGATGCCGTTTTTGGCCAGTTCGGAAGCCAGGTTGAGGGCGGACTGGCCGCCGAGGTTGGGGAGGAGGGCGTCGGGGCGTTCCCGTTCGATGATTTCCTCCATGCGGGCGGCGTTCAGCGGTTCGATGTAGGTGACATCGGCGATGTCGGGGTCGGTCATGATGGTGGCTGGATTCGAGTTGACCAGGACGATTTTATAGCCGAGGCTGCGCAGCGCCTTGCAGGCTTGGGTGCCGGAATAATCGAATTCGCAGGCTTGACCGATGATAATGGGGCCGGAGCCGATGATCATGACTTTTTCAATATCGCTGCGCTTCGGCATAAAAATGATTCTCCAGCAGGCTTGCAAGGGTGACCGTGACAAGAAGCGAATGGAAATCCGCAAATCGTCTTAATTTAGGCTGAAAATGGCAAAAAACAAGACGTCTGGGCGCATTTAGTCCGCGAATCGGCCGTTCGGGAAGGGGCGCTTGCCGGCGCCGCCTTCGCCGTCGGGAAGGCCGGGCTCAGGCGAGGTCCAGGGCGAGCGCGATTTCGTCGCAATGCTGGCGTTTCGGGCAGTTGGCGCAGTCTGACCAGACTTTTTGGGGGAAGTCGGTCACCGGCACCTGGGTGAAGCCGAGGTGAAGGAACAGGTTGGGTCGGACCGTGAGGGTGAACACGCGTTTGGCGTGACGCGCCACTGCCAGCTCGACGGCCGTTTTCACGAGCAGAGAGCCAAGGCCTTGTCCGCCATGTTCCGGGGCCACCACCAGGGATCTGATTTCATGCAGCCCGTCGCCGAAATCGCGCAAGGCGACGCAACCGGCCAGGCCCGGGTGGCCGTGCCAGCGGGCAACGTGGAAATTGCCGATGTGGGCGCGGATGTCGTCGGCGGTGCGGGGGAGGACGATTTGTTTGGCGACATTGGGCGTCAGCAAGTCGACGATGGCCTCGGCGTCTGCCTTGGTCGCCGGGACAATGGCAATGGCTGGTGATGGCGGCATGCGGGCACTCCGGCGGCGGGCAGGAAAGGGCAGGGGATGGAAGTGGGTGGTGGTGGCGGGGGTGTCGACGGCTGGTCGGGCGGCGGCGGGCGGGTCTGGGCGGTCGGTCGCCTTGGTCAGACGCTGAAGACGCCGAGGTCGCGGAAACGGTCGTAGCGCGCTTGCCGGAGCTGGGCTCCGGGCATGGTGCACAGCTGGTCCAACTGGTCGACGATGGCCTGCTTGAGCAGGTCGGTGGCGCCAGCGGGATCATGGTGGGCGCCGCCCAGGGGTTCCGGGATGATGCCGTCCACGACGCCGAGCTTCATCAGGTCGCGCCCGGTGAGCTTCAGGGCCTGGGCGGCTTTGGGAATGGCGTCCGCGCTGCGCCAGAGAATGGCGGCGCAGCCCTCCGGGGTGATGACGGAATAGTACGCGTTTTCCATGATGAGGACGCGGTTGCCGACGCAGATGCCGAGCGCGCCGCCGCTGCCGCCTTCGCCGATGATGATCGAGAATGGGCACTTCCAGACGGAACATCTCGCGCAGGTTGACGGCAATCGACTCGCCGATGTGTCGTTCGGCGGCCGCAATGCCGGGGTAGGCGCCGGGGGTGTCGACGAGGGAGATGATCGGGACCCTGGCCTTGTTGGCCAACTGCATGAGCCGCAAGGCCTTCCGGTACCCTTCCGGATGGGCGCAGCCAAAGTTGACTTCCATGTTCTGCTTGAGATTACGGCCTTTCTGCGTTGCAATGACCATGACGGGCCGCTGGTTCAGTTTGGCGAAGCCGCCGATGATGGCGCGGTCGTCGGCATAGCGCCTGTCGCCGCACAGTTCCATGTAGTCGGTGAACATCGCGCCGACATAGTCCTGGGGGTGCGGCCGCTGGGGGTGGCGCGCCAGCTGGATTTTTTCCCAGGGGGTGAGGCTGGCGAAGATTTTGCGGCGGGTGTCGGGCAGTTTGGCGTCGAGGGTGGCCAAGCCGGGGCCCAGGTCGAGGTCGTGCTCCAGGCGGAAGCGGTGCAGGGCGGCGATTTTTTCTTCCAGTTCCAGAATCGGTTTTTCGAATTCGAGGGTGACGGCCATGGGTATGCTTATTCCTCAATGGTGACTTTGACAAAGGCATGGGCGCTGTTGGGCATGGGGATGAAATCGTACAGTTCCTCGACTTCTTCGTTGCGCATGCGGATGCATCCGGCGCTGGCGGGAGTGCCGATGCTGTCCGGCTCCCAGGTGCCGTGGATGCCGAAGCCACGCAGGGATGAGTTGGTGTTGCCGATCGGGGAAATCCCGAGCCAGTGCGTCCCGAGAATGTTTTCGGCGTGGCCGAAGGGGATGTTTTTTCCTGGCGGCGTCCAGGCCGGATGGAGGACTTTGGAGGTGATGGCGAAGGTGCCGGCCGGCGTGCGGTCCTGGCGGCCGATGCCGACCGCGTAGACGCGGTAGAGGTCGGTTCCGAGATAAAGCAGGAGCAGGAATTGCGATTTGAGGACGCGGATGGACCAGTCGCCAGTCAGGACGTGCATGGCGTTGCCGGGGTGGATGAGCTGGTTGGTCGGGCTCAGTTCATTGATGCGGATGAGGGCGCCGACGGTGGTTCGGCTGGCCGAGGCGATTTTGCTGAGGCTGTCCCCGGCGGAGATGATGTGGGTTATTTTTTCGGGGCAGGGCGCGGCGCTGTTCATGAAGATGCGGTTGGCTTCATTGATGATGCTGATCACGCGCTGCCATTCCTGGCTGCCTGGAATCAAGGCGTTGTTGGCCAGAACCAGCTGGGCGAGCGTGCGGGCTGCCAGCGGCTGGTCGACGAGCAGTTGCCGTTCCGCCGCATCCAGGCGGTATTCGTCCTGGCGGGAAAAGGCCGTCAGGGCTTTGGGAGCGGGTGTTGGCGGGACGGTCGCCGGCGCCGGCGTGGCGGTGTTGGCGTTGTTGGCGCTCGCCGGCGTCGTGGCCGGCCTGACTGCCGGGCTGGCGGGGCTGGCGGGGCTGGTTGGCCTTAGTTTTGTCTTGGCGGATGGGCCGGCGTCAGTGCCGGTCGTCATGGCGGCGGCAGGGCTGGTTTGGGAATTGGCGGCCGGACCGTCCGCGGCCGCCGCGGGTTTGGTCGGCAGGCAGGAACGCCAGATGAGAGATCCGAGACCAGCGGTCAAAAGCAGGAAAATGATGACCAGAGGCCATTTGTAATACCAGTACATGATATCTTCATCCTCGCCAGGGCTTGCGTGGGGCAGAAAGCAAAAATAAACCAGTTATGGAATATATCGGTAAAATGCGCAAATGCAAAAACGACGGTTGCAAACCGCTTTCGGGGTCGGTGGATTTTTCCGTTTATTTTATTCCGGGTGTTTGTCCAGTCAGGGGTCGCGTCAGCCGTGCCGGTCACGTCTCCTCGCGGCGGCGTTTTCCCTGGTCGTTCCGGCTCAGGAACTCCTGCGCGGCGGCCAGGTATTCGCCGGTTTTTTCCAGGTGATGTTCATGCGACGCCTCGGCGAACACTCGCAGTTCGGCCCGGGGAATGCGGCTCTGGAAGAATCGGATGGTGTCCGGGGCGGCCTCGTCGAACTGTCCGCCAGTGAGCAGGACGGGCATGGCGAGTTCGTGCAGGCGGTCGCTGCGTTCATAGTCTTTGAGAATGCCGGTCACGGTGAATTCGCTCGGCCCCCACATGTGCACATAGACGGCGGGATTGAGTTTCGCCATGGCCCGATTCAGGCAGTCGGGCCAGGGCTGCCGGCGGCAGACGTGCTTCATGTAGTAATGGGTCATGGCTTCCTGATAGGGCGCCGACGTGAAGTCGCCGTCGGCCTCGGACGCGCGGATGACGTCCCGGACCGCCGGCGGCAGCTGCGCAATGTACGCGTTCTGGTCGGCGATCCAGCGGCTGGTGCTGAGCAGTGGTCCAGACAGAATCAGGCTGGCGACATGGTCGCCGTGGGGACCGAGGGCATACTCGGCGGCGACCGCCGCCCCCCAGGACTGCCCGAGAATATGCATTCTGTCCAAGCCGAAGGCGGCGCGGACGTGTTCGACTTCCTCCACATAATGTTCCAGGGTCCAGAGGTCTGGGCGGCCGGGGCGTTCGGAATTGCCGCATTCCAGCTGGTCGTAGAAGATGACCGGGCGCTGGTCGGCCAGGGCTTCCAGCGGTTCCAGATAGTCATGCGCGGCGCCGGGGCCGCCATGCACGACCAGCAACGGCAGGCCGACAGCGCCGTTGCCGATCATTTTGTACCAGACTTTGCCGCCGGTGACCTGGATGTAGCCTTCTTCGGTTTGCAGTTGCCGGTTCATGGCGGTGGCGCCTTTGCGGTTGGGGCCGGCGTCGCCGCCGGCCAGAATCATCGTTGCGGTCATCATCGCTGCCAGTACGTTTTTCCGAGGGCGCAGGCGCCGCATCGCCAAGGGAGGATGAGATGGCTGCCCGCGTCGGCGCCAGGGCCGGCCGCGATGGCGTCGTGCACCGAGGACAATGGCGTCGTTAAAAGTACTGCCGGAAACGTCATCCGCCAACCGGGCGGGCGAAATAATGCTTGTCTGGGGTCGGAGCGGGCGGCGGCGGCCGTTGTCTTGTCGAAGCGGCTGGCGGCGGCGGGGCGGAGCTTGGCGGCCGCGTCATTTCCGCTCTGAATTCGGGTTGTCGGGAGGTCTTGGTCGCCCGGGTTGGAAAAGGAGGGTATATTATGATCATGCCGGTGTTGCGTCCAGATGCCGGTGAAACATAAAGAATAACGAGGAAAGACGATGAGTGTTCGAGTGCGTTTTGCGCCGTCGCCGACCGGCCATGTCCATATAGGCAACATCCGGGCGGCGATTTTCAACTGGCTGTTTGCCCGCCATGAAGGCGGCGCGTTTCTGTTGCGGGTGGAAGATACGGATCTGGAACGCTCGACCCCGGAAGCCATTGCGACTTTGCTGGCGGTGATGGAGTGGCTGGGCCTTGACTTTGACGAGAAGCCTCCCCTGTATCAGACCGCTCAGATAAAACGCCATTTGGCGGCGGCGGAGCGCTTGCTGGCCCAGGGCGATGCCTACCGGGACAGCAAAGGCGGCGACGGCGAAGCGATGGTGTTCCGCATTCCCTTTGACGCGGAGCGGATTCCAGGCGTGGTTGAAGTCGGCCCCGTCGACGTGCCGGTGCATCCGGACGTGCCGGTCACTGTCAGCGGCAAAGGCGTCGGCTACGCCGGCGTGTCCGCCAAAGGGACGCCGGCGCCGGGCGGCGCCTGCCTGGCCGGCTGCAAGGATTTGCAGGTCTTCGCGGCCGACGGCGCTTGTCTCTTTTCCCTGGCCGGGAAGGAGGAGGCGATCGGGCGCGGCGGCGACAGCGTCACTCTTCCCGGGGCGGTGCGTCTGCATTTCACGCGCCGGGCGATCACGTATCATGACTTGGTCAAAGGCGAGATGAGCAAGCCGCTGGACAGCATGCGGGACGTGGTGATCGTCCGCAGCGACGGCTCCCCGGTGTTTCATTTGGCGAATGTCGTCGACGACATCACCCAGGGCATTACGCACATTATCCGCGGCGACGACCATGTCGAGAACACGTTCCGGCACATCATGCTGTTTGTCTGCCTGGGGGCGACCCCGCCGGCCTATGGGCACCTGCCCATGATCGTGAACGCGGCGGGAAAGCCCTACAGCAAACGCGACGGCGACGCGTTTGTCGGCGATTTTCGTGACCGGGGCTTTCTGCCGGACGCACTGTTCAACTATCTGACGCTGCTGGGGTGGTCGCCGGGCGATGACCGCGAGAAGATGACCCGCGCCGAGCTGGTCGAGGCCTTTTCCCTTGGCCGGGTCCAGCACGCCTCGGCGCAGATGGATCTGCAGAAGCTGACCAATCTCAATGGCCAGTACATCGCCGAACTGCCGGAAGAGGATTTCATCGCCCGCTGCCGGGAGCGCCTGGCCGAGTTGGACTGGGGGCGCGCGGTGGACGAAAGCCTGCTGCGGGCGGTCTGCCAGCTGATGCACAGCCGTCTCAAGGTGTTTGCCGACGTGGCGCAGTGGCAGTATTTTTTCGTTGCCCTTCCCGAGTATGACGTCAAGTTGTGCGCGAAGCAGTGCAGCGACGCCGCCGTGGTCGCGGCGCTGCGGTCGCTGTCGGCGCGGTTGGCGGCGGTGACTCCGTTCACGGCGGTCGCCGTGGAGGAGGTCGTCGCCGCGGCCGCGGCGGCGGCCGGCCTCGGGCCGGGCAAGCTCAACCAGCCGCTGCGGGCGGCGGTGACCGGGACCGGCATTGGGGCCGGCATCTTCGAGACCATCGAAGTCATCGGCAAGGCGCGCACGTTGGCGCGGCTGCAGGCGGAGCAATGGCTGGCGTTGAAATGATGTTGACTGGCCGCCCGGTTCGGTTGCGGACGGCGGCGGGAAGCTGGCGGGACTTCGTCACGAGTAAAAAGGCAGAGGGAAGACATGAGCAAAGAATTGCCGGTAATAGCCATTGTTGGACGGCCGAACGTCGGGAAATCGGCCCTGTTCAACTGCATTTTGCGCAAGCGGATATCGATTGTGCATGAGCAGAGCGGGGTGACGCGCGACCGGGTCGCGGCGCCGGGCGAGTATCAGGGGCGGCGGTTTCTGCTGGTTGACACCGGCGGCCTTGGCGTGCACCACAAGGAGAAGACGGTCGACGTGTTCGACGGCATGATTCGGGAGCAGGTGGCCGAGGTCGTGGCCGAAGCCGCGGTTCTGATCTGGGTCGTCAACATCCAGGACGGCATCACCACCCAGGACGAGGAAGTCGCCGACTTTCTGCGCAAATCCGGCAAGCCGGTGGTGATCGCGGCCAACAAGGGCGACAACGCCAATGCGCGCGCCGATGCCGTCGGGCTGTTCGCTGCCCTGGGGTATGAGGACATTGTCCCGACCAGCTGCACTCACAGCCTTGGCGTGGGCGACTTGATGGAGACGGTTCTGCGGCTGGCGCCGGCCGGCGAAGGGGAAGCGGAAGCCGTCGAAGCGGCGGCGCCGCCCTTGCGGGTGGCGGTGGTGGGCCGGCCAAATGTCGGCAGTCCTCCCTGGTCAATCGGTTGCTGGGCGAGCGGCGGGTGATGGTCAGCGATGTGCCGGGCACGACCCGCGACGCCATCGACATTCCGGTCACCTTGGACTGCGACGGCGTGAAACTGCCGGTGACGCTGATTGACACGGCCGGCATGCGCCGCCAGAAGCAGATTGACACGGTCGTGGAATTTTTCAGCTTGTCGCGTTCCAAGAATGCGATCAAGCGTGCCGACCTGGTTCTTTTCATGATCGACGCCACGGATCCATGCACCACCCAGGACCGCCGCATCGGCCATGTCGTGGTGGAGGAGTGCAAGCCGTGTATCATCCTGGCGAACAAATGGGACCTGGCCGAGGGCGCCAAGGCGCCGGACGTCGAAGCGCGGATCCGGGCGGAGATGCCGTTCATGAATCATGCCCCCGTGCTGCTTCTTTCCGTTTTGAAGGGCTTCAATGTCAAGCAGATCAGCCATCGTCTGCTGCACGTCCGCGAACAGATGGGCGTGTCGGTGCCGACGGCAGTCTTCAATCAGTTCCTGCAGGATATCCTGGCGCGGACGCCGCCGCCGAGCACGGGCCTGAAGCGGTTCAAGGTGTTTTATGGCACCATGAAAGGCGGCCCGCCGCCGAAATTCATTCTATTTGTCAACAAGCGGTCGCTATGTCCGCACAACTACCTGCAGTTTTTGGAGAATCAGATTCGGGACGCCTTCTATCCCGAGGCCGGCTTGCCGATTCTCATTGAGTTGCGTGAGCGCGAGTCGCACCAGGGCGAGGGCGCCAGCGGCATCCGCCGGGCGGCGGCCGGCGCCAAGCATCGGCGTGAAAGCGACTATCAGTCCGAGCAGCGGCGCATTACACGCCGCAAGGGGCTGCGCAATGGCTGAGGGGGCGACGGAATTATGCCTGGCGCCGGGCGAAGAGCTGATTTTGGCCTCGGGGTCGCCGCGGCGCCGGCAGCTGCTGGCAGCGGCGGGCATCCGTTTTTTCTGCCAGTCGGCTGACGTCGACGAAGCGTCCCTGCCCGGGGAGACCGCCGCCGAGCTGGTACAGCGTCTGGCGGCCAGCAAGGCGCGCCAGATCGCGGCCGGCTGTCCAGGCCGGCTGGTGCTGGGCGCCGATACGGTGGTGGCGTTGGACGGGGTGATCTACGGCAAGCCGGCCGACTTGGCTGCCGCCCGGGCCATGCTGCTGGCGCTGTCCGGGCGGTCGCATCAGGTGCTGACGGGCGTCTGCCTTGTTCGCCAGCCGGCCGGGCGGCGGGAAGTCTCTCGAATCTGGGTGTGCACCACCAGCGTCGCCTTCCGGACGCTGGCGTCGGACGACATCGAGGCGTATTTCCGGCTGGTCGACCCTCTCGACAAGGCCGGCGCCTACGGCATTCAGGAACATGGTGACATGATTGTCGCCCGCGTGGACGGATTGCTCAGCAATGTCATCGGCCTGCCGGTCGAGGAGCTGTTCCCCGGCTGCCAGTCCGGTGCCGCTCGGCCCGGGCCGGCGGCATGGACCGGAAGGTGATGTTGAGAGCGATGGACGGCCCGGCGACAGCCGGACCGAATCGCAGGCATAGGCACAAGCACGGCAGGCGATCAGGAACAAATCATGCGGGCGTTGATTCAAAGAGCCAGCAGTGCCGCCGTCAGCGTCGACGGCGCCCCAATCGGCCGGATCGGCAACGGGCTGCTGATTCTGCTCGGCGTCAAAACCGGCGATACGACCGCCGAAGCCGATTTTCTGGCTGAAAAATGCGTCGGCCTGCGAATTTTCGAAGATGCCGCGGGAAAGATGAATTTATCGTTGGCTGATGTCGGCGGGGAGATTCTGGTGGTCAGTCAATTCACCTTGTATGGCGATGCCCGGCGCGGCCGGCGGCCGAGCTTTACCATGGCAGCTCCGCCGACCCAGTCCGAGCCCTTGTACGACTATTTTGTCGAGAGGCTGCGCGCCGCCGGTTTGCGGGTGGCGACCGGCCGGTTCGGAGCGGTGATGGCGGTCAGCCTGGTCAATGACGGCCCGGTGACGCTGCTGTTGGAAAAAGATTGCTGTTCTGACTTAGGAAAGGAACTCGATCATGACTGAATTGCGCCAAGATTTGGGACGCGAATGCGCCTGCCCGGCCGCCCGGGACCACGACGTCTGGAATGACGGCCTCGCCCGCGAAATCACCGGGCGGCTCTGCGACGACTACCGCCGGGGACCCGGAGTCAGCTACATGGAACGCTGCGGCATACCGCAGCAGGAAATCATCGTCGACATCCTCGGGCAGCTGCTGGAACTGCTCTTTCCGGGATATTCCGGCCAGCGCGCCTTTACGACCGCCGGGCAGTTTTTCACTATCGGCGGCATCCTCAATCACGTCCACGACTGCCTGTCCGCCCAGATTGCCAAAGCCCTGGCCTTCCGGTGCCGCCGCGAGCATTGCGAGATGGACTGCTTCAGCCAGGCGGAGAAAATCTCCGCCGGCCTGCTGCAGAAGCTGCCGGCGATCCGCGCCGTTCTGTTGGACGATGCGCAGGCGGCCCTCGACGGCGACCCGGCGGCGCAGTCGCTGGACGAGATCATCTTGGCGTATCCGGGCTTCAAATGCATTTGCATCCACCGCCTGGCGCATGAGCTGTATGTCGCCAACGTGCCCCTGATTCCGCGGGTGATGAGCGAGTACGCCCATACGGTGACCGGCATTGACATCAATCCCGGGGCGACGATCGGGCCGCACTTCTTCATTGACCACGGCACCGGCGTGGTCATCGGCGAGACGGCGATCATCGGCGAATGCGTGAAGCTTTACCAGGGCGTGACCTTGGGCGCGCTGAGTTTTCCCAAAGACGCCAGCGGCAACATCATCAAGGGCCGCAAACGCCATCCCAACATCGAGGACCATGTGACGATTTACGCGGAGGCGACCATTTTGGGCGATGTGACGATCGGGCACCATACGGTGGTCGGCGGCAACGTCTGGCTGACGGAATCGGTGCCGCCACAGAGCAAAGTGACGGTTTCGCCGTCAAAACTGTCCATCGTCACCCGCAGTTGAGTCGCGGCCGGCCGGCGTCTGCTGTCCAGGCTGTCCGGGGCCATGCCCGCAGGGGCCATCCGGCTGGGGGGAGTTCAAGGCAGTCGGACAAAGCGCCGGTGCAGCTCCTTGTCGCCATAGCGGTCTGCCGGGCTGTCCAGGTCGTCCTCGGAATAGGCGGACCGGATGGCGGTGACGTGGACGGTGCGGAGTTCGGCGTTGCAGGTGAAGTCGGCCCGCCAGGTGCGATAGGCCAGGCTGGCGCCGCCCGTGGTGCGGTTTTCCAGCCGGTGTCGGCGGGCATTGAACGGTTCCGACTCCAGGTGATTGTGGATGAAATCGCGCAGGCAGTCCAGGCCATTGGCCTCCAGCCAGGCCAGTCGGCTCTCGGCCGGCGCGGCCAGGACGACAGCGTAGCGGAGCTCCGGCTTGGCGGCGGTCCAGCCGGCGGCGGCCTCGGGAACGGCATCGGCATAGGGCAGATAGGGCTTGAGGTCAAGAATCGGCGTTCCATCAAGCAGGTCGTGGCCCGCGACCTGGATGCGATGGCCGTCAATGGACACGAGCTTGACGCAGGACAGGCCGATCGGGTTGGGGCGGTACGGCGAGCGGGACGCGAACACCCCGACCTTCTGTTCGCGGTGGCGGGGCGGGCAGACCAGGGGCCGCCAGGAACGGTGGTGGTGGAACCAGAAGATG
>JAKLHU010000300.1 GCA_022709995.1 Verrucomicrobiota bacterium
ATCGGCGCGGCCGGGTTGTCGCGTGTCGCGGTCAAGCGTCGTTCGTGGCCGAGGGGATCGGTGATGGTCAGGTCGACCCGCGTGGCCGGTCCCGGCCAGGCCAGGGGCAGGGGCGCGTTGACGACGGTCGACAAGCCGCGCCAGCGCAGGCCCGCGATTTCCTTGGCCCATTCCTGGATGAAGACGAGGAAGAATGGCGTCATGGGCCAGTCCGACCAGTCGCGGTTGGCGCTGACGGCGGCGAGCCAGAGGGAACCGGCTTCGACGCGGCAGCGCAGTACAAACGGGCTGCGATTCTGCTGGAAATGCAGGAGTACGCCGGACCGGTCGGGAAGCTCTCCATGCAGATAGCGCCGGACCGGGAAGCTCCAGGGCGGCGGGAGCATGGCGGCGAGGCGCTGTCCGAGCGACTCGTGCGTGTCCAGCTGGCTGACATCCATGCGGGTCAGTTCCGGATTGTCCTTGGTGTTGACGGTCAGGTTTTCCCAGCCGGGGAACTGGCGCAGAGCCGGGGCCTGGATGCCGTCGTTTTCGCCCGGGAAAAGCATCACGGCGCCGCCGTTGGCGAGGAATTGGCGTAGTTTGGCGACCGCGGTGTCATCGAGAGCCGGCGGGTTGGCGATCATGACGACGGCGTTGCCGCTGATGTCGCCGGCCAGGAACTCCGGCCAGCCGACGGTCGTCGGCACCATCAGGGCGGCGGCCTGGCCGCCGGGCTGCAGGGCCCGGCGCAGGAAAAACGAGTCGCGGTCGCCGCTGCCGTTGACCAGCAGAGCCGGAATGCCGGCCAGGCGCGGCAGGCTGAAGAAAAAATGGTTGTTGAGTTCATAGGCGTCGTCTTCGAGGCGCAGGCTGCCAGCCACCTGCGGGGCTTCGCCAGGGGCGACCCCGGCGAGGGCGGCCGGCTGCGATTCGCCGGGAAGCATGTCCAGGGCGACGTGGTTGATTTCACCCGTGTCGGTGGCGAGTCGGACGATGTTGGCGCCGACGAAATGGTCGTTGGTGGTCAGCGTCGCCGTCGCCTGGAAGGCTCCGTTGCCGATGATCGCCGGCGGGTGGAACAGGGCTTCGGCGATGCCGGTGTCGCCGGTGCGCAGGGTTCCGGGGCAGTTGAGGAAAACCGCGGCGCCAAGCTGGTCGAGGGTGGGGGTCAGGGCGGCCAGGGCGGTTTTGTTCCAGGCGGATTTCTGGAAATCGCTGAAGATGTGGAGTTCGGCGCCGTGCAGTCCGCCATCGGCTTTTTCCAGCAGGTCGCGGATGGTTTCCGGCAGCGCGGCGGCGCCGAAGCCGGGTTGGAGGTCGCGCAGGGCGGCGAGGATGGCCTTGTGGTCGGAGACAGGCGGGAAGACGATGCGGGGATCGGGGCAGCCGGGGGCGATGATGGCGGCCCGGTCGCCTTCGGCCAGTCCGGCCAGCAGGGTTTCGGCCCAGCCGCGCGACCATTCGAAGAGGGACTTGTCGCCCTCCCTGGCCTGCATGCTGGCGCTGGTGTCGAGGACGATCAGGACGACGCGGTGTCCGCCGGGGACAAAGCGGCGGAAGCGGATTTGCGGCTGGGCGAAGGCGGCGGCCAGCAGGAGGATGATGAGGATGCGCATCAGCAAGGTGAGGCATTGCGTGACGCGGCGGGACCGGCGCGATTTGGAGATGGCTTCCTTCAAAAAACGGACGGCGCCGAAGGGAATGGGCTGGGGGCGGCGACGATGCAGCAGGTGCAGAAGGACCGGCACCAGCGCCACCAGGCCAAACAGGAGAAAGCCATTGAACAGGAAAATCGGCATGAGAAGGGGTTATTTCGTTTCCGGCCCCGGGTGGCGCAACCTCCACCGGGGGGGCGTTGCCGGCGTCTGCAGGCGGCGGCCGCCGGGGACCGGAAAAGGGCAGTCAGCGGGAGTGTTGTTCGAGAAACGCGATGATGGCTTTGGGCAGGCCCTGGTGGCCGCCCTCGAACAGCGTCACCCTGACTTTGCCGGAGGTGCGGCGGAAGAGGACCGGGTGATCCGCATAGGCGGGGTCGGGCCAGTTGCCCTGCAGATGGGTCGGAACGCGCTCCTCCTGGGTCATGCTGGCGATGTCCGCCGCCGCGATGTGGTCGGCCGGGGAAAGGGCCGCCGCATTGAAGGCTTCGAGGCTGTGGGACACTGGCACGGAGCCGGTGTGGCCGTCGTGGATTCCGGCATTGATGTCAAGAACGCAGTCCAAACCGGGCCGGAGCCAGTTTGATGGCGAGCGATAGCGCAGCTGCGCGTCGACGGCGGCGGAGCTGCCGGGGCGGCCGCCGCAGGCCATTTCGATGTGACGGTCGTAGTTGTTGCGGCGGGCTTCGCTTTCCGCATGCCATTTGGCCAGATCATAAATCGGCACCCAGGAGGTGACGCCGGCCCACAGCTCGGGATGGCGGGCGGCCAAGAGGAGCGAAAAATGCCCGCCGCCGGAAAGTCCCATGAGAAAAACTTGGCCGGGGAGGACGGCTGCCTGTTGGCGCATGTAGGCGATGGCATCGAGGACGTCCTGGATCGCCAGGTCGGAAGCGCACGAGCCGGGATTCCAGGAGGGGCCGCGGAAATTAGGCACCACGAAATGCCAGTTCTGCTGGACGCACCAGGATTCGACTTCGATGGATACGCGCTGCTGGTAATCGGCGCTCCAGGTATGCAGCATGACCAGCAGCGGCCTGGGCGCGGAGCCCGGCGCCAGATAGGCGCGGAACACCTGCGCGCTGCCGTCGGCCGTCGACGTACAGGTGACCTCCGTCGTCCTCAGCGCGTCCTTGGAATGGTCAAAGCCGTCGTAGTCGATTTTTGGACTTTTCGTCGCCATGAAAGGGCACTCCCGGTTGAGAAAAAGGTGGGGAACGCTATGGTCGTTGTGGTGTTGCGCAGTGCGGGAAGGGGGCCGGCCGGGCGGCGCCGGCGCCGGCAGTCATGGCAGCGTGATGAGCGGCATTTCTTTTTTTCCGGCGCCGACGCGGAGGCCGGAGAGTTCCGGCACCGGGATGTGCTTGAAGAAGGTCCGGGCCGGGATTTCATCGCGATAGAGCTGCTGGCGGTTGATGACTTGCCAGCCGGCCTGGGCGTCGATGGCTCGTTCGACCCAGATGACGTCGATGCTGTGGATGCATCCTTGCAGCACGGCGCCGCTTTCGGCCAGCGACGTGCCCAGGCGCATCTGCTGCATCAGCACGCCGGCCCGGCCGGAAGCCACCTGGATGCGTTCGATTTGCTTGGTGTCGAAAAAGCCCTCCCAGCCGCCGATGCGGTCGTCCCGCAGGCCGAGGCTCTGGCGGATTTCACCCTGGAACTGCTCAATCTGGTTGTTGTCGGTCAGTTGTGCTTCGGTGCTGCTGTAGAGGGCAATGCCCTCGTGGAACGTCATGGCGGCGGCGTCGATGACCGCGACGTCGTAGTAGTCCGGCGGCAGGCTGTCAAACCGGGCCGTGCGGCCCTGTTCTCCGAGGACGGCCAGGCGTGGTTTGAACGATTCGCGTTCGGCTTCGGTCGTGCCGTCGCGGGTCTTGCGGTCCTTGCGGTGCTTGCGGCCATAGGCCACCACCAGGCGGCTCGGCGCGGCAGAGTCGAATTTCAGGACCAGGACGCCGGTGGCCGGGCTGACCTTTTCCAGGTCGGCGTACAGGTACGTGCCCACGGGCACGACGCTGCCCCCGCCCTGGAGCAGGACGGCGCTGAGGATAACCAGAGTCAGCAGAATGGGACGGCAGGTCTTCATGGCAGGTCCAGGGCTGGCGGCGTCCGGAAGGTACGCCGTGACGCGGCGGGGCAGTCACGG
>JAKLHU010000301.1 GCA_022709995.1 Verrucomicrobiota bacterium
GCCCGGATCATGCCGGTGAAGATCCTCGGGGCCACGGGCGATGGAACCGCCGCGGATGCCGTGCCCGCGATCCACTACGCCGTTGCCAACGGCGCCGACATCATCTCCGGCAGTTGGGGCGGCACGGAAGACTCCGCCATTTTGCGGGAGGCCATCGCCTATGCGCAGGCGGAAGGGGTGATCGTGGTGGCGGCCGCCGGCAATACCGGTCAGTCGGGTCAGTCTGTTCCGGCGGGCACCAGGCTTACGGGCCGGCGACGGCTTCTGCAATCACGCCACCGGCCATGCGCCGACGCCGGAAGCCCTGACCCAGGCCTGGCAGTTCCTCGACCAATGCCTGCGGAAAGACTGACTCCCGCTGCCGCCGCCTCGAACGGCTTGCCGCCGCTGCGGCAACGGGTGCGATAGCGTAACCATTTCGGATGGAATTGGATAGGTTAGGGGCATCCGAAAAGCGCAAGTCGGGCTCTCCGAAGGGCATTCCCGTCCCCCCCCGCAAAAATCACATCATGCTTTTCGGACGGCCTCTTACTTGTTGTCGGGCAGCATGATGGTTTTTTCGGTCGGACGGGGTACTTTGACGACCATGATGCGCAGCGTGCCGTTGCTCTGGTTGTGCCAGCAGTGCGGGATGCGGGCCGGACTTTCAATCAGCGTGTCCTGGACGGCTTCGCATTTCTCCTCGCCGATTTCGACGATGCCGGTGCCTTCCAGGACATAGAAGAAGACATCGACCGGCGTGATATGCTTGACCAGGGACTGGCCGGGCGCCAGCGTGATGTGCATGACTTGCGCGTGCTCGGTGTCGTACAGCTTGCAGGCGTTGATCTTGTGCGGATTCGGGGTGGTCTCGGCCGTCTTGGCATGGATGGTTTTCATGAGGACAACTCCTTCCTTGGTACAGGTTGGGGCGTGAGGAGCAGGGCGGCCCGATGGCCCGTCGGCAAGGCTTGCCTGGCCGGACGTATGGCCAGTCAGCTGTCGGCCGCCTGCCAGAAGATTTTCAGGTGACGCCGCCGTGGACCGTCGAATTCGCAGAAATAGACTCCCTGCCACGTGCCGAGGTCGAGTCGTCCGTCCCGGACCGGCAGCGCCAGTGAGAACCCGAGCATGGACGCCTTGAGGTGCGCGGCGCTGTTGCCCTCGGCGTGGCGGTAGAAGTCCTCGCGGGTTGGAACCAGCTGGTCCAGCTTGACCAGCAGGTCGTGCTTGACATCCGGGTCGGCGTTCTCGTTGACCGTGATGCCGGCCGTGGTGTGCGGGCAGAACAGATGGCATACGCCCGTGCTCAAGGTCGTCGGCAACGCCGCATTGACCTGGCGGGTGATGTCGAGTATCTCCTGGCTGCGATTCGTCTGGATCGTGATTTCCGCCATGCAATGGCCCTTTCCGTCGTGCGCTGGTTCATTCTGGGGTGGCGATAATATAGCACCACGCCAAGGAAAATACTGGCTTGGCGGCAGACGCGATAGAAGAGCTTCGGTAGTCCCTCATTCATGCGTACCAGACGATAGGCGCGAGGGATTACACGGCGTCTTCTCCCGGCTCTGGCGGCGTGATTTGCGGAGCGGGAAAGGACGGGTAGATTATGGGTCATCGAAAAAGCTCTTGGTGCGTTTGTGATACCCATGCCCGTCAGGGGAGGAGTCGAAGTTGAGAATCCTGCTGATAGTCGCATGTGTTGTTGCCGCGGGAGGGCGGGTTGCGGCCCAGTCGGCGTCCAGCCCGGCGCCGGAGTGGGCGTATCGGATCCGGATGGTGTCGGTTCCGCATCAGCCGCGCAAAGGCGATTTTGACGAGGAGGCGTTCCGGGGGCAGCTGTTGGAATGGAAAAGCCAGGGCGTCACCACGATCATGGCGCATGGGTCGTTCCAGTTTCTGCCGGACCTTCCCAGCGGCAAGGGGCAATGGCAGGACCAGGTCAATCTCGAGCTGGCCCGGCCGTTTTCGCGGACGGTCAAGGACGCCGGCCTGCGGCTGTTTCATCACACCACCAGCACGTTCGTGCCCATTGAGGCGCTGGAGAATCCCGAATACCGCGAATGGGTCTCCTGCGACATCCGGACCGGCGAGCCGTCCCTGCGCACGCCGGGAACAGCCTATGGCGACGCCTGTTTCATGGACATGAACCACCCGGACTTCCAGAAGAGGATCTTCGGGCGCATGGCGGCGTATGCGGCGGAGTTTGGCGTCGATGGCTGGATGACAGACGAGGTGGAGTGGCTGGCGGACATCTATGCCGGCGGCAGTCCGGGTGGCTCCCGGCGCCTGTACCGGGAACGCTTCGGCCGCGATGTGCCGACCGGCGACTTCGATCCCACCCGGCCCGAATGGCGCGAATACATCACGTTCCGGTATGATTCCGGCGGCGATTTCTATCGCCGCCTCCGGATGGCATTGCGGCAGGTCAACCCGCAGATGCAGGTGTCCGGCTGCCTGGCCGGGATTTCCAAACCGCACCGCCGCATCTGGGCCATGGGGAGCGAGAACTGGCTACGGGGCTGGAGTCTGGGCTTTTTTGAGATGGAAGAGGGCTTTCATCCCCGGAAGAAAGCCGCCGGCTACATGTCGACCACATACTGGCCGACGTATTATCGGGAGATGGCGCTGTACAATGCGCATGGCGAAGTCAACGGCTGGCCGTGCAGCTACGCGCTCGGGTATCCATCCACCTGGAACGTCGAGAATTCCGAGCAGTTCTATTTGTGGGCGCAGTGCCTGAGCCTGGGCTTCCGCTTCTGGATGCGGGACTACCAGGCCGAGACCAGGTGGTTCGCGTGGGAGGCCGAGCACGAGAAGAGCCTGTTGAAGCCGCGCCTGATCGGCGACATCGGGATCTTCTTCCCGGAGCAGTCCAGGGATTTTGCGAAGGAGCCATCGGCGCCGTTTCAGAACTGGTCGGGTCTGGCGGAGGCATTGGCCTGGCATGGCATTCCCGCGGACCAGATGGTGCGGGCGCATTTTGAGAGCGCGGCCGGCCTGGAGCGGTTCAAGCTGGTCGTCATGCCGTCGAACGACTTTGTTTCGGCGGCGATGCTGGCGACGTTGCGGCAATTCGTGGCGGCGGGCGGCATCGTGCTGGTCGTCGGCGATTGCGCGGCCCGCGAGCCTTTTGCGGGCGCTGCCAGTGTGGCCGGCGATGCCGCTGCCGGGGAAGCCGTCGCCGGCGTGTCTGCCGGCCTCTGGTCCTTGCTTGGCATCGTTGGCGCTGACGGCCGCCGGGACGGCCCGGTTGAGTTCGAGTATCGCGGCCGGCGTCATGTCTATATGGACGGCATGGATTTGGTGCGGCCGCAGGCGGGCGCGGCGGTCCTGGCGGTTGCCGGCGATGGCTCGCCGGCGGTGCTGGAGAACCGCCTTGGCCAAGGCCGGGTGCTGTATTTCCCGGGGCGGTGGGGTTTGGCCATGTTCAATGACCCGTCCCAGAGGACAGGCGCCTACCAGCAGACTTTCCAGCCGGAGCAGCGGCTGCTGCTGGCCGACACCCGCCATGCCACGCTGTGGCAGGTGCTGCGCCGACCCGGCATCGGGCCGATCATCCTGGTGTCGGCCATGGTGGGCTGGGTGTTCGGCACGCTCTTCACCTTCTACCAGCCCTGGGCGCTGTCGCTCGGCATCGAGCAGGTGGCGAGCTACTTCATCGCCTATGCGGTGGTGGCGGTGACGATACGGATCTTCTTCGGCGACCTGCCCGACCGGCTCGGGCGGCTGCGGGTGGTGCGCGCCAGCCTGCTGCTCTATGTGCTGACCCCGCTGGCGCTGGTCTGGCTGGACCAGTTGAACCTG
>JAKLHU010000302.1 GCA_022709995.1 Verrucomicrobiota bacterium
GAGGTCGTGCAGGCCGACGTAGTGGCAGATTTCGTGGGCGCAGACGGGCCGTCGGGAGGGCACCTGGCGGGCGATTTTCCAATTTGGGTCGTCGTCCTGGTCCTTGACGATCATGGGGATGCCGGTGGCGGAGCCGGAGATGATCCAGTTTTGGGGGTTGTCGAACATGTTGTAGGCATGGCCCCAGGGGAAGAAGTAGCTCATGTGCTGGACGTCGAGGTCGACGCTGTTGCGGTCGAATTCGCCGCGGCTGCAGGTGTCGAGGAAGAAGCGGGACGGATCGAGGCGGTGGGTGAGGTCGTAGAATTCCTGGCAGATGGGGTTGCGGCCGGGGTGGTCGATCTCGTTGCCCATGCAGTAGACCATGAGCGAGGTCGAGTTGCGCAGGCGTTTGACCATTTCGGTCCACTCGTCGCGGTTGAGCAGGGACCCCTGCTTGTCCATGCGGGAGCGTTCCTTCTGGTATTTGCCGTAGTACTTGCGCAGTTCGACATGGATGAGGATTCCGAGTTCGTCGGCGGCCTGGAAGCATTCCATGGGCGGGACGAAGCTGTGGAAGCGGATGAAGTTGAAGCCGTAGCGTTTCATCTGGCGCATGTACTTGGCGTAGTACTCGTACATGCCGAGGTTCTGCAGGTCGGGATGGTCGTGGGCTTCTCGGCCGCGGATGACACCGCGCAGATACAGGTTTTCGTTGTTGAGGAAGAAGGAGTCCGTGGACACGGCGTATTTGCGCATGCCGAAGCGGATGGCGCAGGTCTCCGGCTGGCCGTTCACCGTCAGAGTGGTCTTGCAGGTGTAGAGATACGGCGTATTGACGTTCCAGGGCTTGAAGCCGGGGATTTTTTCCCCGGTTGTGAACAGTTCCCCGGCCGGGGGGGGGGCCGCGGCGCCCTTGGCGACGACCCGGTTCTGGTCCAGGACTTCCCAGGCGATTTGGGTGCAGCCGGCGGGAATCGTGATCTGCAGGCAGACACGGCCGGCGTCATAGTCCGGGAGGACGAAGATGTCGTCGAAATGCTCGCCGTAGGTGTTTTTGGGGATTTCGGTGATGAAGCGGAAGTCTTGTTTGCTTTCGGTCATGGCCTGGTTCTTTCCTGAAGGTATGGATGACGGTCGCGCCGACGGTTGCGGGGCGTTTGGCCTGGCGGGCGCCGGGGGCGCGGGCCGGCGGGAACGGTTTGGCCGCTGAAACCGCATCAGGCCAATTGCCGTTGCGGGTGCTGCCGGGCAATTGGCCTGATGGGGGGTAGAAGCGTCCCGGGAGGAGACGTCACAGGTCGAGGCCGAGGTCGTCGTCAAGCTTTTCCATCATGGTCTTTTCGGCTTTGGCGATGCCCTTCGGCATTTTATAGGTCGGCAGGTAGCGGTAGTAGACTTGCAGGCTGAGGGCGGCGAGGGTGGTGCTGTACCATTTGTCATAGTTGCAGACGAATTTGCCGGGGAGTTGGTTGGGGCATTCCCAGTAGCCGTCGCGGTGTTGGAACTTGATCATCTCCGGGGCGAACACGCCGTTCCAGTCCTTCCAGGCGCTTTTGCCTTCGTGGAACATCGCCTGGGTCTGGTAATACCATCCGTACAGCGGGTTGGCATGGCTGGCTTCGATTTTGCGCTTCGGGTCGTTCCAGACGACCTTGCATTTTTCGCGGATGTATTTGACCCCCATCTTGGCTTCATAGCATTTGGCTTCGCCGAGGAGCTGCAGGCAGAGGGTGCCGGCGCCCTGGAGGTAATCCGAGCCGGAGCCCGGCGAGGAGTAGCCGAATTTGTTGTTGGTCTTGGAAAACGACACGTTGCGCATGAAGTTGAGGCCTTTCTCCATGGCCTGTTCCAGGCCGTTGACATCGGCGCCGGCGACATAGCCGGCCTTCATGGCCTGGTAGTTCCAGCAGGCGACCGACAAGTCCCAGCGGGCGCCTTTCTTGTAGTTGTAGTCATAGCCGCCGCTGGTCTGCTGGCCGTCGACAAGAATCTGCAAGGCCTTCTCCATGGCCGGCTTGATGGACGGCACCTTGGTCAGGCCGTACGCCTCGGACAGGGCATAGGCGACAATGGCGTTGCCATACGATTCCGGCGTCTGCGTCTTCAGTTTGTCCATGTACTCGGTCAGGTACTGCATGGCCCGCTGGACGGTCTGGCCGAATTCCTCTGACAGCGGCGTTTCGCCGTGGGCCAGGAAGGTCAGGAGGGCCAGGCCGGCCATGGCGTGCTGTTGGGACGGCGCCCAGGAGCCGTCCGGGTTCTGGGTTTTTTTGAGCCAGCGCAAGGCGCGCAGCACGGCGGCTTCGGTCACTTCGTTGCCGCCGAATTTCTGCAGGGTCTTTTTGCGGCCCTCGTCGCTGCGGCCGCCGTACAGGGACGACAGTTTCAGGGGCGAGTCGTTGGCGCGGATGTCGAGGACGTCGGAAAAGTCGAGGTTGTCGTCGGTTGACGCCATGGCATCGCTGAAGTCAGCCACCGAAGCGACATCGACGGTGTCTTCGGTGGACACCGTTGGTTTTTCGACGGTCGGGACCAGGTCCTGGGCGATTTCCTCGAGTTTTTCCAGTTCTTCGAGTGTCTTGGGGTCGAGTTCCTTGACTTCGAGCTCCTTCATTTCCAGTTCGATGGCCTGGCTGGGGCGGCTGGCGTCGGCGTCATAGAAGACGACGATGCACACGAGCATGAGGGCGTGCGCCAGCAGGGAGATGATGGGGCCCATGAGGCTTTCCACCATTTTCCGGTGTTGGTATTCGGCCAGAATGGCCTCCTGGTCGGGTAGCGGCAGTGGCGGCTGCTGTTCCGGCAACGCGTCTTGCGGTTGTTCGGTCATGGTCTTGTCCTCCAGCGGATCTTCGTGGTTCCAAGTTCGGAATCCGCACGGGCGGTTGAAGTGGCGGCGGCGAACGGAAAAGGAAGGGAAGCGGTACGGAATGGGGAGGCGGCACAGGCTGCCGGCCGGGGCGGGAGGGGCTTATTTAAGGGTGACGACGTTGAGATTGTTGAGGTTGGCGGCTTTGCAGAGGTCGAGGGCGGTGACCAGGTCTTCGGCCCGGGCCGACATGTTGACCTTGACCATGACGGTGATGTCCGGGTCGTTTTTGCCGAGTCGCATCAGGGTGTCGGCGACTTCATTGACCGGCAGGCGCATGCCGCGGACGCTGAAATAGCCGGGATGGACTTCGATTTCCATCATCTGGGGTTTATTTTCGGAAGCCTTGGCGGAACCGGGGGCGGGGAGATTGACGGCGAGGTGGGCTTCGGAGACTTCCTCGCGAGCGGTGACGATGAAATAGATCAGCAGCAGGAAGACGATGTCGATCATGGATGACATCGGCACGGCCAGCTGTTCCGGTGGTTTGCGTTTCATTCTTGCCGGCTCCAGGGGGATGAGTAGGAACAAGGGGATGGGGGCGGGGCAATGACGGTGCGGGGCGCCGGCGGTCAGAGGCCGCCGGTGGCCTCCGCGATCAGGCGGACTCGGTACAACCCGGTGGAGGCGGCGGCCTGCATGACGCGGTCGATGTGGCGGAACTGGGTGTCGCGGTCGCAGCGGATGAGGACGGGAACCGAGCTGCCGGCCTGGGTCCGCATGGACAGCAGCAACTGTTGCAATTGGGAGATGGACATGGGCTGGAGGGCGACATTGACCTTGCCGTCCTTGTTCAGGTTGATGGTCACCGAGCGCGGGTCGGCGCTGTCGACGGCCGGGGCGTTCTTGGCCTGGGCAATGGTGATGCTCTCGTCGACCACGTCCTTGTCCACCGAGGCGGTGACCACGAAGAAGATGATGAGACGGA
>JAKLHU010000303.1 GCA_022709995.1 Verrucomicrobiota bacterium
GGGTTGCGGGCGTTTTGGTGGCAAGACGGCTGAGCCGGCTTATATTACATATTTTACTTTTGTGCCGATGGTGGCGGCTTGGGCCGCACCAAATCAGACCAGCGAAGGGATCACGAATTATGGCAGGCAAGCGGGTATTGTCCGGCGTCCAGTCTTCCGGGACGCTTCATATTGGCAATTATTTTGGCATGATGCGTCCGGCGTTGCAGATGCAGGCGGAGAACGAGTGCTTCTACTTCATTGCCAACTATCACGCGTTGACGCAGCTTCCGGAGCCGGCGTTGTTCCGGCAGCGGACGTTTGATGTCGCGGTGGATTTTCTCGCCTGCGGTCTGGAACCGGCCAAGACGGTGTTTTTCCGGCAGTCGGATGTGCCTGAAGTGCAGGAATTAAGCTGGATCCTCGGCTGTGTGACGCCGGTTGGGCTGCTGGAGCGCTGCCACAGCTACAAGGACAAGCTGGCGCATGGCCAGGAGGCCAACCACGGCCTGTTCAGCTATCCGGTGCTGATGGCGGCCGATATCCTGCTGTATGACTCGCATCTGGTCCCGGTCGGGAAAGACCAGAAACAGCACTTGGAAGTCACCCGGGACATCGCCATCCGCTTCAACAACCACTATGGCGAGACGCTGGTCGTGCCCGATCCTATGATCCAGGAAGAGGTCGCGGTCATCCCCGGACTCGACGGCCAGAAAATGTCGAAAAGCTACAACAACACCATTGAGATTTTCGGTGAAGGCAAGGCGGTCCGGCAGAAGTTCATGCGGATGGTGACGGATTCGACGCCGATGGAGGACCCGAAGGACCCGGAGAAATGCAATGTCTTCGCGTTGTACAAGTTGATCGCCACGCCGGAGGAGATCGAAGAGCTGCGGCGGCGCTATCTGGCCGGCGGCATGGGCTATGGCCATGCCAAGCAGGCCCTGTATGACAAGTACACGGAGTATTTCGCGGAAATGCGCGAGCGCCGCAAAGAACTGGTGGCCAAGCCGGAGCTGGTGGAGGACGTTCTCCAGGACGGCGCGACTCGGGCTCGGAAAGTCGCCCGGGCGACGCTGGACCGGGTCCGGACAGCCGTCGGCCTGGCCTGACGAAAAACGGCGGTTCGCGCCTCTGAAGACGCGAAGAGCGGCAGGTCCAGCCAAGGGGCTGGTTCTGCCGCTCTTCTGTTTTTCGGGGGCGATTGGCCGCGCGGGGGGATGGGCGCCTTATTCGGCCGGGGCGGGTTCCGGTTCCGGTTCCGGTGTCGGTTCAAGGTCCGGCATGATGCCGTCGCTGTCCACGTTGTCAGGGGGCGCCAGGTCGACGGCCCCGGCGAGGGGGGCCGAGGCGGCGGCGAGGAAGTCGGTCAAGCGCTGCCGGGCCGCTTCGGGGCCGTCGTCCAGTCCGGTCTGGAGCTGAAAGGAAACCCATGGGTGGCTCGGTTTCCACAGGCGTCGAAAATTGAGGAAGCTGGCGGTTGACTGTTGGTTGCTGCTGTACCAGATCCAGACCAGGATTTGCTGCAGGTTCTGGATGGCGACGATTTCATTGACGGCGAGGTTGTTTGAGTTGATGCGGACGCGCTGGTTTTTTTCGTCCAGGATGTCCCAGCCGCTGGTCCGCAGGCAGTGGCTGGCCGGGTGGATCTGGTGGACGTCGTCGCCGCAATGGACGGCGAGGACATGGACGATGGAGGCGTCGTCGGCGAAGAAGTATTTTTCGATGTCGTTGTCGCCGTAGAATTGGCGGTCGGCTTCGGTGACTGGCAGTTCGCGGCCGAGGTAGCTGCCGAAACGCATGCGGGAGAAGTCCGGGAGGAAGGGCGTGGAGGCGACGTGCATGCCGGCCAGGTCCAGGACGGCGATGCCCAGGAGGACGGCGATGCCGGCGACGCCGAAGCAGAATGACTCGCAGGGCGGGGTCGCTTCCCGGAGGAGATTGACGGCCAGCCAGGCGATGGCGGCGACGGCGACGGCGACCATGATGGCAAGGCCGTCCAGCCGCAGGGGGCCGGAGAAGCATCCCAGCCAGTAGCGCATGCTGGTTGTCATCAGCATGAGGATGGCGAAGACCGGCGCGAGGCAGTAGGCGCTGCGCCAGCCGAGGGCGAGCCAGAGGACGGCCCAGGCGAACGCGATGGCGCCGACGATGGCGAGGGCGTGGATGTCTCGGGCCATGCCGGCCAGGGTGATGGCGACCGCCGGCAGCAAGGCCAGCAGGGCGCGCGGGTCCCATCCGCTCGCGCTCGCCAGGACCTTCGGTGTGGCGGCGGCGGCGGCGAGCAGGAAAAGGAGGCCGAAGGCTCCTCCCGGGCGGTCCATGGGCGAGTTTATCCAGGCTTGGGCCACGTAGGGCATTTTGGCGGCCAGGGGAGCGAATCCCAAGGCTGCGGCGAGGCAAAGTCGAAGGGGACGTCTGGCCATCATGGATTGCGCCTTTTTACGCCGGTTGGTCTTGGTTCAGGGATTCGGTGGCGGGTTGGCGGGAGCGGAAGCGGGGTGCGGCGGGGGTGGCGGTTCCGGCGGGAAGACAAAGCCGATTCCCCAGAGGATGATGACGGTGGCGGCGACCATGGCGTAGCCGAACCAGGTATGGTACGGGTCGGCAAAGGCCGGCAAGCCGATGCGCAGATACAGAAGGCAGCTGGCCAGCAGGCGGAGGCTGTTGGCGATGATGACGGCCGGCAGGAGAAATAGATAATGGACAACTTGCCAGGGTCGGGAGTGATGGAATCGGCGGACTAGGACATAGCCGATGAGGAGCATGACGGCGAGCTGGTTGATGCCGCTGCAGGCGTCGGTGACGGCGATTTCGGACGTGCCTATCCGGATGCTGGTCAGGTGATGGGAAATGTCGAGGCCGACGATTTTGAGGCAGAAGACGGTGATGATGGTGGAGATCAGTCGCAGCGGGTAGCTGAAGGCGAGCAGCAGGTATTCCTGGTTGGGGAGGACAAGCAGGGCGATGCCAAGGGGAAGGGAGGCTCTGGCGGCATTATGCCGTTCTTCCAGCCAGGTCGCGACCGCGAGGGCGAGGAGGAGTGTGACGAGGTGATGGAGAGCTACGGTGTTGGTGTGGTTTTCGAGCAGGATCAACACGACGGCGGTCGCCAACAAGAGCCAGGCCGCCAAGCGGGCGGTGGTGCGTGGTTGCGGTGGTGCGGGGTGCAAGCCGGGCGCCATGTTCCAGGCCAGGAGGGCGGCGAGGGCCGCCAGGATCAGGGCGTTGTCCACGTTGGGCGGCGACGTCCAGATGGCCTGGGCCAGGCCGATGCCAAGGGCAAGGAGAAGAAGGATGGCCAAGGGAATATGTTGTCGCCAAGCGGTCGCTGATGAAAGCTTGGGCATGATCGTTGCTCCTGTCCGTGGCAGACGGGTTGTTTTATTGGATAAAAATACTGCCGGAATGCGGTTTGAGCAAATTCTTCCTGCGTAAAATCATGCGGTCGCGGCCGCCGAGCGGCGCGAAGTAGGCGCCCCAGGCCCTGGGGCGCCCGCGCCGGCCAATGACTATGACTCAAGTTTTTCAGTAACTGGCGTGGTGGCGATGGGGGGACGAACACGGGTTGGATGCCCTGGCCTGGAGTTTGGCAAAAGTCCGGAGTGCAGCGACCGGGCTTGGCCTGGCTCGCCGTACGTACCCAGGAATGGCAATTTTCCCGGAGACTGAAATGGCCGGTTCTCCGGGCCGGGCGTTGGGCGAAAAGACGCTTGGGCGCCCCAGGGCCTGGGGCGCCTACTTGGGAGCGCCGAACCGCATTTCCGCGGGATTTGCCAAACTCC
>JAKLHU010000304.1 GCA_022709995.1 Verrucomicrobiota bacterium
GAAGCCGGTTGACATGACCCAGGCCGAACAGCTTGTCTGCCAGGCCTTGGCGCCGGCGCCGCCGCCGGCTTCGGCGCCGACCGCCGCCGACGGCTTTGTCGGCGAGTCGGCGGTGATGCAGGATTTGTTCAAGCAGCTCCTGCGGGTGGCGGCCATGGACGAAGCGCCGGTGCTGATCACCGGCGCCACTGGCACCGGCAAGGAGCTGGCGGCCCGGATGGTTCACGCCCGCGGCCGCCGCCGGCACGGCCCTTTTGTCGGCGTGAACTGCGGCGCCTTGCCGGAAAACCTGGTCGAGAGCGAGCTGTTCGGGCATTGCCGGGGCACTTTCACCGGCGCCACCCAGGACAAGCCGGGACTGTGCGAAGCCGCGCATGGCGGCGTCCTGTTTCTGGACGAAGTCGGCGAGCTGCCGTTGCCGACCCAGGTCAAACTGCTGCGGTTCCTGGATCAGCAGCAGGTCGAGCGCCTGGGGTCCGTGAAGCCGCAGCCGGTCGATGTCCGGGTCATCGCGGCGACGAATCGCGACCTGGAGGTCGCCGTCCGCCAGGGCCGTTTCCGGGCCGACCTGTACTATCGGCTGGCCGTGTTGTCGATCCGGACCCCGTGCCTCCGCGAACACCTGGAGGATGCGCCGGGGCTGGCGCGGTATTTTCTCGCCCAGATCGATCCCAGGTTGAGCCTGGCGGCGGATGCCGGCGCGGTTCTGGCCAGCCAGGACTGGCCGGGGAATGTCCGCGAATTGCGCAACGTCGTCTGGCAGGCGGCCGCCAAGGGCGCCGGGGCCGTGATCACCAAAACGTGCCTGGAACAGTGCCTGCGCCCGCCGGCGCCAGAGGCGGCGCCGGCTGACCGCCGGCGCTGGCACCTGGAGCGATATGTCGACGCGTTGTCCTGGTCCGGCGGCAACAGTTTGCGGGACGCGCTGTCTGAACTGCAGAGCATGATTATCACCAGAGCCCTGCGCGAGAGCCAAGGCAACCGGACCAAGGCGGCCGCCCGGCTGGGGCTGCATCGCAATGTCCTGCATCGCATGATGGAAGAGGCAGGGATGGTGCTGTACAACCACACGGAGAAGAACGATGACGATTAAAATTCTCGGGCTGAACTGCAGTCCGCGGGCCAAGAGCAACAGCGCGGCCCTCCTGGAGCAGTCTTTCGCCACGGCCAATGCCAAGCTCGGCGGCCAGATCGAGCATGAGGTCATTAACTTGAAGGACAAGAACATCCTGCACTGCCTGGCCTGCGGTGTTTGCGGCAAGCGCAAGGACCGCGAGGAGTACATCCCCTGCGTGCAAAAGGACGACATGACCGAAATCCTGGCCAAGATGTGCGAGGCCGACGGCATCGCCGTGGCGACGCCGGTCTATTTTGGCCTGCCGTCCGACCTGTTCAGCAAATTCATCATGCGCACGCGGGTGCTTCGGCACCAGGATTTCAAACTGGCGAACAAGCCGGTGGGCGTCATGGCGATTGCCGGGCGTCGGTCCGGCGGCGCCGAGACGGCGATCATGGCCACCTGGCTGCCGTTCATCCGCAACGGCTGCCTGATTGTCGGCAATGGTGATCAGACCGGACAGTTTGGAACCATGGGGTGGGCCGGGCCGGCCGGGCACATCCTCACCGATGAATGGGGCCTCGAGCAGGGCGAACAGACCATCCGACGCATTTTTGAAGTCGCTTCGCTGATCAAGGCCGGAAAAACCACGGTCGGGTCGGAAACCCCCATGCGATTCTCCTACACCTCCGGCAATCGGCCATCGTAACAGGAAAGGCAGATGATGTCAGCACCGATCATAGAAGCCCATCGCGGCTATAGCGCCGTGTACCCGGAAAACACCCTTCTGGCGTTTCGCCAGGCCGTGGCGGCGGGGGCGCCGTCGATTGAACTGGATATTCACGTGTCCGCCGACGGCGAGCTGGTCGTCATGCATGACGCGACGGTTGACCGGACTACGAATGGCACGGGCGCGGTTGCGGCCATGCCCTGGTCGGCGTTGCGGCGCCTGGACGCCGGGGCGTGGAAGTCGCCGGCGTTCGCGGGCGAACGCATTCCGAGCTTGGCGGAGGCTTTGTCCCTGTCCGATTCCGCTCCGGTCGCCTTCAACGTCGAAGTCAAGCGTTTCAGCGATCCCGGCCGGGTGGCGGGAAAGCTGGCGGCGTTGCTGCGGCGCCACGCGCCGCGGCAGGGCGAGCACGTCGTTTCCTCGTTCGATGTGGACGCCTTGCTGCAAGTCCGGGCGGCTGACGCCGGGTTGCCGTTGGCCATTCTGGGGAAAGATGGCGTTGCTCTGCTGGCATTGGCCCGGGAGCATGGCTTTCCGTGGGTGCATGTGCATCATGAGGGCGTCACCGGCGACATGGTGGCGGCGGCGCACGCGCACGGCGTCAAGGTGATGGTTTGGACGGTGGACAATCCCGACTTGGCCCTGGTCTATGCCGGCTTTGGCGTTGATAAGATTTGCACGAATCGGGCGCCGGACCTGTTGATCGCGGGCCGTTGAGAGTGCAGTCCGGCGAGCCGTTCGGCGTTGGAACCTGGCTTCGGAGGCAAGCCGGGGGGGCTTTCGGGCGCTGGCCGCCAGGGAACCAGCATGAGGAGCGAGATGACAAAGACAAAGAAAAAAGCGGGTCCGGCAGGCGTCAAATCCGGGATGGATTTTGTGATCGCCTCCATGGAAGAGGCCAATGCGGCGGCGGACGGTTCTTCCGCGCCGGCGAATGGCAAGTTGCCGAAGGCGTTGCCTATTTTGGCCGGCATTCAGAAGCCGGTCTTTCCCGGCATGGTGTTTCCCGTCCTGCTGACGGAGGACGATGATATCTCGGCGGCGCGCGCCGCCATGACTTCCAGTGACCGCCTGATTGGTTTTGCGTTGCGCGAGCCGGAACCGGAGGGGAAGGACGGGGACAGCAAGGAGCTCAAGTTGTTCCGGGTCGGCACCGCGGCCTTCATCCGCCGCTCGGAGGAAACCACGGAAGGGCATTTGAATATTTTCTGCCAGGCGCGTTTTCGGATTACCCTGCAGCAGGTTACGGTGACGGCCGGTCGGGTCATGGCGGAAGTCGAGTATCCGCCGGACATCCCCGGACCCGAGGAGGAGGTCAAGGCTCTCTGTCTGGCGATCAAGGACGCCATGTTCGAAATAGTCAGCCGCAGCCCCATGTTCACGGACGACGCCAAGACCCTGATTCACCGTTACAGCTGGAATGCCCCCGGCAGCCTGGCCGATTTCGCCGTCACCCTCACCAGCGCTTTGGACATCGAACTGCAGGACGTCCTCAATGAATTCCAGGTCCGGGCCAGGTTGGAAAAAGCCCTCCGGCTGCTGAAACGCGAAGGCGAGCTGAGCAAGCTCAAGGAGGATTTGTCCAGCAAAGTCGAAGCCAAGATGAGCAAAAGCCAGCGCGAGTATTTTTTGCGGGAGCAGCTGCATTTGGTGAAGGCTGAATTGGGTCTGGAGCGCGACACTCGCGAGGAGGAGGTGGACCGGTACCTCAAACGGCTGGAACTCATTCGGCCCTATGTGAATCCGGAAGCCGTCAAGCGGATCGAGGATGAGATCGACAAGCTCAAAGGCATGCATCCGCAGTCCCCCGATTATTCGATCGGCCGCACCTACCTGGACTGGCTGGTCTCCCTGCCCTGGCACCAGGAGACCAGTGACGAGATAGACCTCAAGAAAGCCAAGGCCATCCTCGACGAGGACCATTTCGGGCTGAAGAAGCCCAAGGAGCGGGTGCTGGAATACCTTG
>JAKLHU010000305.1 GCA_022709995.1 Verrucomicrobiota bacterium
GGCGGAGTTCAATTATACTCAACAGGCGTTGCTTGCGAGGCATGTCGCCGGTTGCGCGTGAGCGCCGCCAGACGCAGATGATTTCCGGCGTCGGGGTCGTCTTTTTTCGTATGCGATTCAACCGTGGATGGTCCTTGGTGCAGAAACGGCGGGAGTATGGACAGCAGCATGATGACGGTAGACAAGTATTTGCGGCGCATTGGCTATGACGGTTCGCAGGAGCCGGTGCTGGCGACCTTGCAAGCGGTGCAGAAAGCCCACCTCACCAGCGTTCCCTATGAAAACCTCGACCTGCTCTACCGCCGCGAGTGCTCGCTGGCGGTAGAGGCCCTGTATGACAAGATTGTCAACCGGCGGCGCGGGGGATACTGCTTTGAATTGAATGGCCTGTTCGCCTGGCTGCTGCGGCAGCTTGGCTTCCAGGTGACCGAATTCTTCGGCCGCTGGCTCATCGGCGAGTCGCTCGCGGTGCCGAAACGGCGCCATCGCATCCTCCGCGTCGACCTGCCGGAAGGGCAGTATCTGGCCGATGCCGGCGTCGGCCGCGTCTGCCCACTGACCCCCCTGCGCCTGGAAGCCGATGCCATCCAGGAACGCGAAGGCGTCCACTATCGCATCGTCGCCGAACCCGTCCATGGCTGGATCGTGCAGGTCGAGGCCGACAACGGCTATGCCAATTTTTACTCGTTCACGGAGGATCCGCAGCAGGCCATTGACTTTGCCTATCCGCATTACTACTGCGCCACGCATCCCGATTCGCCATTTCTGGTCAAGACGCTGGTGCACCTGGCGACGCCCCAGGGCCGCAACAGCGTCGCCGACGCGTTTGACCCGGAAACCGGTCTGAAGGCGCGCCTGTTCCGGATCGGCCAGGGCGAGGGCAAAGTCAAAGAATTCCTGGTCCGGACGGAAGCGGAATTCCAGGCCGGCCTGCGGGACTATTTCGGGATTGACTGGAAAGGTTGAACGGGCTGACCGCTGCCGCGGACACCATCGGCGCGGGCTCTGGCGGCCGGAACAATCGGCGTTTGTGCAACCCCATCGTCAGGAGGAAATGCCATGTTTATTGACATCCATGTCCACACCCGGTTTGTGCCGGTCATGCCGCGCCGTGACGGCTCCACCTACGCCTCGCCGGACGAGTTGGAGAAGTTCTACCAGGAGATCGGGGTTGAGAAAGCCGTCATTCTGCCAGGCGCCGGCGGGGCCTGTTCGCATGGCGCCCAGTCGGTGGAGGAGCTGGCACAGATGGCCAGGACCAGGTACCCCTGGATGATTCCGTATGGCAACATCGACCCCCAGATGGTTGACAACAGCGCTTATACCGACGGCATGGAATGCCTGGTCCGACACTATAAGAGCATCGGCTGCCTGGGCGTCGGCGAGGTCTGCACCAACATCTGGTTTGACGATCCGCTGATGCTGAATCTGCTGGCCGCCTGCGAGGAATATGACATGCCCGTCACCTTTCATATTTCCATCCGGCCGGGGTTTCTCTACGGCATTGCCGACGACGAGGGGCTGCCGCGGCTCGAACTGGCCCTCAAGCTCTTCCGCAACCTGAAATTTCTCGGCCACTCCCAGGCCTTCTGGGCGGAAATGGGCCCGATCACGTCGGAGCAGGACCGCCTGGGCTACCCCAAGGGCAAGATTGACAAGGAGGGCCGTCTGCCGGTCCTGATGCGCAAGTACCCGAATCTGCACGGCGACCTTTCCGCCGGCAGCGGCTGTAACGCCCTTATGCGCGACCGCAAATACGCTGCCCAATTCATGACTGAATTCCAGGACCGGCTCTATTTCGGCACCGACATCTGCTCGCCACGGAATTTCGACTTTGCCCGCAACTACACCCGCTTCCTGCTGGAGATGCGCGACAACGGCGAAATCACGGCCGAGGTGTTCGAGAAGATCGCCCGTGGCAATGCCAGAAAACTGTTCGGAATCACGGGGTGATCACTCCCGGTTCCGGGCCCGTTGCCCAGCCGACGGGCGACGCCAGCCGGGCAGCGCCCGCGGGAAATCTGTCAGCCATTGATACCTGAGCACTTGAGGAGTCAACGCCTGGGCGCCTCAGGGCCTGAGGCGCCACCTTGGTGCGCCAGGCCACTATCGCCGCCAGATGCAATGGCTGACCGATTACGCCCGCGGGCGCATTTTGCGGCCGCCCCTGTTGCATCCCGGCAATATGCCTTTAAATTTACATCCTTTATTTTTCGTATTCGAAACATGTTTTCCGAACAGGCATTTGGCTATGCAATATGATTACGAGGACAACGGGACCCGGGGTGAGGTCCTGGCGCCGGTGCGGCGGGTGGTGGTCAAGGTCGGGACGCGCCTGTTGATGGACGTCAAGGGCCAGGGCCCGGCGGAACGCATCCGGCAGCTGGTCAAGGTCGTTGACGAGTTGCGCCAACGCGGTCTGGAAGTCGTGGTGGTGACTTCCGGGGCGATTGGCGCCGGCATGGAACTTTTAGAGGCGAGGCGACGGCCAAAGGGCCTGGCGGCCTTGCAGGCCTTGGCCGCGGTCGGCCAGTGCCAGTTGATGACGCTGTACGAAGAAGCCAGCTCGGCGCACGGCTTCCATTGCGGGCAGCTGCTGCTGACCGCCGCCGATCTGCATGACCATAGCCGGCATCTGCGGGTCACCCAATGCCTCAACGAACTTCTCGCCCGCCATGTGCTGCCGGTCATCAATGAGAATGACTCCGTGTGTGTGGACGAGATCAAGGTCGGGGACAACGACACCCTGGCGGCCCTGGTGGCTGGCATGGCGCGGGCCGACTTGACTATTCTCCTGACTACCATTGACGGCATGCGCGAGCGTGACGGGACGACTGGCGAGCTGGGCCGGCGCATGAGCGTCGTGCATGAACTCGACAGCGAAGTCTACAGCATGGCCCAGGGCACGGATGGCAATCGTTTCTCGGTCGGGGGCATGATCACCAAACTGCGCGCCGCCGCCATGGTCACCCGCAGCGGCGAGCCGCTTATCATCGCGGAGGGATTTGACTTCGCCATCCTGCCGCGCATCATGGCCGCCGAGGACGTCGGCACCGTCTTTCTGCCGTCCCGCCATCGGCGCATGCACGCCCGACAGCGTTTTCTGGCCTTTTTTTCCGAGCCGAAAGGCGAGCTGATCGTCGACGAGGGCGCGGCGGCGGCCTTGTGTGAACAGGGACGGAGCCTCCTGCCCGGCGGCGTCGTCGGCCTGCGCGGCGTTTTCATGGTTGGCGACACGGTTCGGATTGTCAATCTGGCCCGTCAGGAAATTGGCCGCGGGACCGTGAATTTCAGTCATGAGGACGTTTCCCGGATCTGCGGGGCGAAAAGCGGCGATCTCGCGCGTCTGCTGAACCGTCCCGTGACGTCTCTGGAAGTCGTGCACCGGGACGCGATGGTTCTCTTATAGCCTTGCTTAAGCCGTTTTGGCGGCCGTGAGGTGCCGGCGCTCCGGAAGCGGAAGGCAGTCAACGCGCGGCGGCGGCTTGGCGCGGCGGCGGCGACATGAAGGCGACACGAGCCGCTTCTTCTTGGTTGCCCGGGAAATAGGGACGGGTTCTGGCCGCCGTCGACCCAGAGCCGGCTGGGAGCGTGCCGGCGCCTGGAATGCCGGCGGGTGCGGATGGAGTTCATGTCAGGGGCCTTGCGCGCGTGACCATATATCAGGAATCAGCTTTGCGTGACCGGAGCGGCCGGCGGTTGACACCGCCGGAGCTTCAGCGCGGCATGATTGTGAATATGGCCGCCG
>JAKLHU010000306.1 GCA_022709995.1 Verrucomicrobiota bacterium
TCTGGCAGTCAACGTTTTTCCGTCTTGCGCACCATGCCTGGCGGGATCATCGTATCTTGGGTTTTCCAGAAGGCTTTTCGGGCAGGCACGATATTGGAGCGACTGAAGCGGAAGTCATGGCAAGCATCGTGCCTGCGTGTCGTCCAAATCCCGCTCCCGCACAAAATCACTATGATTCTGCTAAAAGTCGTTTGAAAAGGGGCGTGCAAGGGCCTATTTTTTCGCCGGTACCAGAAGTCAAGCCCACCCACCCATAAGGGGGCCCCCGTCCTATATTGTCGCGCGCGAGGATGGCATAGTCGGCGGAGAGAATGAGCCTGTCCGAAAAGCATAGTTTGGTTTTGCATGGGGGAGGAAAGGGCAGCGGCCCTTTCCTCCCTCTCGCGTTCCCCCACCTATCCCTTTTTGGCGTTTTTTTGCATATGCTGCGTTGATGTTGTGGAGAAAAAGGTCTGCTGAAGGTCAGTCCAGGCAGGAAAATACTAGCCACGGCTTTTCGGATGAATTCGAGAATGAGCCTGCCCGAAAAGTTGCCTGCGCCGCGCTTGACGCGGCATCAAGGGCCATGAAACCGACCGCTTGCGGCGCCCCATCCGGAGCCGGTGTCGGGGCGCAATCTGTTGTCGGAATGCGTGTTGTGGCGATGGGCGACGAGCCTGGTCGGGAAGCTTGAGTCATTTTTTCGGGGCCGCTTCGGTTTTGGGCTGGAGTTTCCAGACCATGACTTCCCAGGGTTCCATTCCCGTTTCAACGCTGACCTTGTTTTTGGTCAAGGTGGCTGGGCCGGGGCGGGTGGCGCCCCACGGAATCAGGTCGAAGTCGCGCTCGAAATAACCGTCCAAGTACGCCTGCGCGGCGGGTCTGGCCAAGGGCCAGGAGTTGGCCAGGATCAGGTAGCCGTCGCCTTCCTTGCCTTTCCAGAACGCCGCCAGGTAGTTGCCATCGTCCGGGCGCTGGAAGGTGACCGGTTCGGACGGCTTTTCGACCAGGTCCGTGAAGGCTCTGATTTCCCGGAATACCGGCGCGGCCACCTGGTCGAACCATTTCGGGTCGCCGCCGGTGCGGATGGCATGATAATAGGAATAAGCGAACAGGCCGCACAGGCCATAGGTCATGGGGCCATAGGTCATGTAGCGCATTTCCGCCGGGTTCGGAAAACGCAGCGCCTGCAAGTCGTATTTTTTTTCATCCAGTTGTTTGGCAAAGCTTTTCCAGCTGCACAGTTGCGGCACGAACATGACGGGCTTGCCCAGCTTTTTGGCCGCCGCCGTGAATTTGGCCACGACTTGAATCTGGGCTTCGGGGAAGGCCGCGTCGCGGACCGGGTAGATGTCAATCATCTGGAGGTCGAGGACATGGCCGTATTTGGACCAGGTTTTGTCCCAGCAGTTGACGATGGCGACCTTGATGTCCGGGGCTTCCTCGCGCAGCATGTCGTAGAACGGTTGCAGGACCGCCGGCGTGATGTCCTTGGCCGGCTCGTCGTACAGATACCAGAAGCCCAGGGCGGGATGAGTCTTGTAGCGCCGGACGACGGCGCGCATCTTGTCGAGGCCGCCTTCTTCAGTCACCAGCCGGCGGTTCAGATTGAACATCACCTTCAGCCCGTGCTTCTCGGCCTGGTTCAAAATCGTGTCGTATTTCTCCTCGGACGTGCCATAGGAGTGAATCATGTCAAAGCCGGCCGCCTTCAGGGTTTCCAGCTGCCGGTCGCTGTGCGGGTCCGACGAATAGACCCCCATTGGAAAACGGCTGAAGGAAAACAGATCCCCGCCAGCCAAGACGGAGGCGAGGGCGCAACCAACGGCGGCAAGAAGACTGCGGATCCGTGATTTCATGGTGTTCCAGTTGGGCCGGGGCGGCAAGGAGGGGTCGCGCAGACCGCTGCCCATGAGGCCTGGGCCGGGCCGGGGCGGCGCCTGCAGTTATTTGAGAATGACATGGACAAAGGGCAGCTGGGCGAGTGACTCGGCGGGTTGCAGACGCAGAATCGGGGCGCCGGCATTGTCATGTTCGACCCGGACGACGGCGCCGATCAGAATGTCGTTGACGACTTCCGCCCGGCCATCCGTCTTGCTGGTATAGACCAGGTCGCCGGGCTTGACGGTGTCAAACATGACGCCGTCAAGCGCATCGACGACAAGCTCCGGCGGCGGCAGCAGAAGTCGCGGTTCTGCCGTGCCCGCCCCGGAGGAGGGTTCCGGACCGCGCAGAAGGCCAGTCAGGTTGCGCTCCGGTATTCGGCAGGCAAGGGCGAACCTCGGGCTGGTCACCAGGGTGACCGACGAGGACGACGGCGACGTGTCGGCAATCAGCCCGACCAGTCCGCGGTGGGTGGCGACGAGCTGTCCGGGCCGGATGCCGTCATTGTGGCCGCGGTTGATGACGATGTTGTCATAAAACGCCGCAAACGGGTCGCGTTGGACCAGTTCGGCGACGACGATGGTCAGGCTTTCGTTCTTGTAGGTTAGGCGCAGGCGGTTGCGCAGGAGGTTGTTTTCGAGGGCGAGGCTGTCGTATTTGTCGTCGATGGCGGCCAGCTGCAGCTTGGCCGCGGCCAGTTCCCCGCGGATGGCATCCAGGTCGTCGACTTCCTGGCTGCGGCGCAGTCCGCCCCAGGCGGCTCGGGAGACGCGCAGGCTCATGGCGGCGAAGGCGCTGGCGGGCTCCATGATCAGCTGGGCGATGCCGGCCAGCCGGCGGGCCGGCCCGGGCGGCAGGCAGAACAGCACGGCCAGCAAAACGCCAGTGGAGGTCAGTAAAGTGAAATGGGACGACACGCGCATGGACGATGCCTGGAAAAGGTGAGACGGCTGGCGGAGACACGGCTAATACCATAATGCCGAATCAACGAACGTCCATTGCCCAGGGCCTGCGAAAATCCACTGGTGCGCCGACGACATGGGACGGATGGGACGGATGGGACGGATGGGACGGATGGGAAGATATATAGGAATAGGGGACGCATAGGACAACAGGATAGAGCGACGAACATCCGCCGTCCACTTCCACTTTTTCCTCTGGTTGCCCAACCGGGCCGTTTATTTTTGGGATAGTTGAGTTATATTATTTTTTTATCGTTGTTCAGTTTGACTGCCTCATTCATCCCCATTGCTGCAAGGAGTGCCGTTGATGTCGAATCAGGTCGTGTACAATTTCAATGCGGGTCCGGCGGTGCTTCCCAAGCCCGTGATGCTGAAAGCCCAGGAGGAGTTCGTCAACTACCGTGGCTGCGGCTATGGCATTGTCGAGGAAAGCCATCGGGCGCCGCTGTTCGAGGAGATCATCCAGGCCGCCGAAGCCAATGTCCGCAAGCTGATGGGGATCAGTGACGACTACGAAGTGCTCTTTCTGCAGGGCGGCGCCAGCCTGCAGTTTGCCATGGTGCCCATGAACCTGATGGTGCCCGGCCGCAAAATCGCCTTCTGCGACACCGGCGAATGGTCGCACAAGGCCATGAAGGAAGCGAAGATCCTCGGGGCGGACATCGATTTGGTCTATGACGGCTCCGCCGGTAATTTTTCCACGATTGGCGATCCGTCGTCCTGGACTTTCCGGCAGGATGCCGCCTATGCCCACATCTGCAGCAACAACACGATTTACGGCACCGAATACCAGACCTATCCCGACACCGGCGCGGTGCCGCTGGTGGCCGACATGTCGAGCGACATCATGTCGCGCGTCGTGGACGTCAACCGCTTCGGGCTGATTTTCGCCGGCGCCCAG
>JAKLHU010000307.1 GCA_022709995.1 Verrucomicrobiota bacterium
GAAAGCGCACGGTAGTGTCCTCACGGTTGCCGACGGAACGCCGGGGGCCAGGCGGCCCGGGCGCGGAAAATCGTGTTTTGTGGCCGCGGGCGCGAAAAAAGGGTTTTTTTGCCGCGATCGGGTTAAATCCTCATTACATGTATTATAGTATAGCCGATTTTGAAATCTGGCAACTGGGCCGGGCGGTTTTCTGTCGGCCGTTGCCGTTCCGGCGCGTATTTTTCAGGCCAGCATCAGAAGGAATACGACGATGATTGTGACCACGAAAGAGTTGTTCAAGGCTGCTTACGGCAAGTATGCGATTGGCGCTTACAACATCAACAATCTGGAGCAGTGCATGGGTCTGTTCCGGGGTTGTCTGACGAGCCAGGCCCCGTTCATCATCCAGATCAGCAAAGGCGCCCGCAGCTACACCAACAAGCTGATGCTGGAAGGCATCATCCGCAGCGCCGAGAAGGTGTTTCCGGAAGCGGTGTTCGCGGTTCACCTCGACCACGGCGACGAGGAGACCTGCATGGACTGCATCAACAGCGGTTTCTACAGTTCGGTGATGATTGACGCCAGCGGCAAGCCGTTTGCCGAGAATATCGCCATCACCAAGCGGGTGGTGGACGCGGCGCACGCCAAGGGCCTGGTTGTGGAGGCCGAGCTCGGCCAGCTCGGCGGCGTGGAAGAGCACGTCAAGGTCAACGAGGCGGACGCGAAGCTGACCGACCCGGCCCAGGCCGAGGAATTCGTCAAGCGCACGCAGGTCGACAGCCTCGCCTGCGCGATCGGCACCAGCCACGGCGCCTTCAAGTTCTCGGGCCGCCAGGGTCTGCATTTCGATGTGCTGGAGCAGATTCAGAAGCGCCTGCCCGGTTTCCCGCTGGTCATGCACGGTTCCAGCTCGGTTCCGGAGGACGAGGTGCGCCGGATCAACATCGCCGGCGGGCGGATCAAGGACGCCAAGGGCGTCAACGCCGACGAGTTCAAGAAGGCCGCCACCCTGGGCGTGACGAAGATCAACATTGACACGGACGGCCGCCTGGTTTGGTGCCGCGTCCACCGCGAACATTTCATCCTGTTTCCGGAAGACTTCGACCTGCGCCCGGCCGGCAAGGAATTCATGGCCGCCTATGCGGACTTCATCGCGGCGAAGAACGAGAAGCTCGGCAGCGCCGGCCAGCTGTCCGCCGTGAAGGCGACGCTGGGCATTCGCTGAGGTCGTCGTTGACGTGATGGACAGGTAACCACCTCCAGGCCTCCGCGGCCGGCGTTCGGCTGGCCGCGGCGGCCTGTTCTATTTGGCTTCCGGCGGCGCGGTGGCGGCACGGCACGGCGGCCGGCCCTCAGCAGGAGTACAGAACGATGGGAAATCATCCGGAACAGATCACGGCCCGCATCCGGGAAATGCGGCAGCTCCTGGAGATGACGACGGCGGAGGTGGCCGGCAAGCTCGGCATCGACCGCGAGCTCTATGAGCAGTACGAGTCGGACCAGGTGTCGATGCCGATCAGCACCTTGTATGAACTGGCGGAAATCTTCAGCACGGACTTCACGATTCTGCTGACGGGCGACGCGCCGCGGATGGGCGACTACACCCTGGTCCGTGCCGGGCAAGGCGTCAAGGTCGACCGCCATCCCGGCTACCAATTTTCGGCGCTGGCGTTCAACTACATCGGCCGGACGATGGAGCCGATGATGGTCGACTTGGACGGCGACGGCGGCGACGTGGAGCTGATCACGCACGGCGGCCAGGAATTCAACCTGGTGATCTCCGGGAGCGTGAAAGTCATCCTGGGCAAGCATGAATTCGTCCTCGGCGCCGGCGACGCGTGCTATTTCAACCCGCGGGTGCCGCATGGCCAGCGGGCGGTCGGCGGCCCGGCCCGGTTTCTGACGGTCATCCAGCGCTGAAGAAGGCGCGCGCCGACGACGCTGCCGGCCACGGCAAGCGGTATTTCTTGATACGTAAAAACGCAACCAGCCACGTTTCAGGACAGCAGGGCATGATGCTGAATAAATTTCTTCCTCGTCAGGATTTTGTTTCGTACGAAGATTTCAAGTCCAACTACCGGGTCACGGCGCCGGCGCGGTTCAATTTTGCGTATGACGTGGTGGACGGCTGGGCCGAGCTTGACGACGCCAAGCCGGCGCTGGCCTGGATCGACGACCATCAGCCGGAGATCAGCCGCTACAGTTTCGGCGACTTGAAGCGGATGTCGAACAGGGCTGCCAACTTGTTCAAGTCGCTGGGGGTCCGCAAGGGCGACGCGGTCCTGCTGATTTTGAAGCAGCGGGTGGAAGTGTGGGTCTGCCTGCTGGCGTTGCACAAGATCGGCGCGGTCGCGATTCCGGCGTCTTTCCAGTTGAAGAGCAAGGACTTGGTGTATCGCTTGCAGGCGGCGGAAGTCAAGCTGGCGGTCGTCGTCGACGACCCGGAGGTCTTGGCGGCGACGGCGTCGGCGTTGCCGGAATGCCCCGGGGTGGGCGCCGTCCTGGTCGTGGGCAGCCAGGTCCCGGCCGGCTGGCGTGATTTTCGGCACGAAGTCGCGGTGCATAGCACCGACTGGACTCGGCCCGAGGGCGCCGCATATCCCTGCCGGCACGACCCGATGCTGATCTATTTTTCCTCCGGCACCAGCGGCATGCCCAAGATGGTTCTGCATGACTTCACGTATCCGCTGGGCCACATCGTCACGGCCAAGTACTGGCAGCGCGTCGAGGACGGCGGGCTGCACTTGACCGCCGTCGATTCCGGCTGGGCCAAATTCGGCTGGGGGAAAATCTACGGCCAGTGGATTTGCGGCGCCGTCATCGCCGCCTATGACGCCGAAGGACATTTCCAGGCCGAGAAGTTTCTGCGGACGATGGAGCGCTTTCGCCTGACCACGTTCTGCGCGCCGCCGACGGTCTACCGTTTTCTGGTCAAAGAGGACTTGGCCAAATACGACTTCAGCACGATCCACCAGTGCTCGATAGCCGGCGAGCCCTTGAATCCCGAAGTCTATCATCAATGGCTGAAGAAGACGGGCCTGCGACTGGTGGAGGGCTTTGGCCAGACCGAAGGCTCCGTGTTGATCGCCAATTTCCCCTGGATGGACATCAAGCCCGGCTCCACCGGAAAATTCGCCCCGGTCTACGATTTGGAGATCGTGGACGCGGCGGGGCGGCCATGCGAAGACGGGATTGTCGGCAAGATCGTGGTTCGGCAGGCCCGGGAGAAACGTCCGGTCGGTCTGTTTCGGGAGTATCTGCGCGATCCGGAGGCGATGGCCGCCAGCTGGGGCGACGGCGACTACAGTACAGGCGACATGGCCTGGCGGGACGAGGACGGCTACATTTGGTTTGTCGGGCGCGACGACGATGTGATCAAGAGCTCGGGTTACCGGATCGGGCCGTTTGAGGTTGAAAGCGCTCTGATGGAGCATCCGGCGGTGTTGGAGTGCGCCGTCACGGCCTATCCCGACGCTTTGCGCGGCGAGGTGGTGAAGGCGACGGTGGTGCTGGCGCGGGACAGCGGCTTTGCGGCGGGTCCGGAGCTGGTCAAGGCGCTGCAGGAGCAGGTCAAGCGCGTGACGGCGCCCTACAAGTATCCGCGCATCGTGGAATTTGTCGAGGCGCTGCCGAAGACGACCTCGGGCAAGATTCGCCGCAACGTCATCCGCAATCGTGATTTGGCCGCTTGGACGAACCAGAGATGAACATTGAGGCACACTGATATTTTTTGGCTG
>JAKLHU010000308.1 GCA_022709995.1 Verrucomicrobiota bacterium
CGCGAGCTGGTGGACCTCCTGGTCGAGGAGGGGCGGCCCGGGGAGGCGTTCGCCGTGCTCGAGAGCGGCCGGGAACGGGCGCTGCTGGCGCGGGAGATCACGTGCCTTCTCGAAGACAGCCTGGTCGCGAGGGCCGATTTTCCCGTCATGCTGAGTTTTCGCTGAGCCGCCTGGCAAAGCCAGGCGACGCGACACCAACTTGTTATTTGCCATTTGCCGCTTATAGTAACGCTCTGCGTTATTTTTAGCGGCAGAACGATATTTTCGTAACGAATGGAATCCTTGTGAGCGACGACGAGAAACCGCCGGCCCCCCCGGCGGTCGATGTTTTTATGCCATGTGGCCTGTGACAGGAGTTTTGCGGATGATCAGCGAATACGCGGCATTGATCGTGGGCGCGATTCTGGTAAACAACTTCGTGCTCAACCGGATTCTGGGCATCTGCCCCTTTCTGGGGGTGTCCAAGAAATTGCCGACGGCACTGGGCATGGGCGGCGCCGTGATTTTCGTGATGACGCTGTCCGGCCTGGTGACGGCCCTGTTCCATCATCTGATCTTGAAGCCCCTGGATCTGGCTTATTTGCGGACGATTGTGTTCATTCTGGTGATTGCCGCGCTCGTTCAGATCGTCGAAGTGCTGATGCAGCGTTTTGCGCCGCCGCTGTACCGCGCGCTGGGCATTTTTCTACCGTTGATTACGACCAACTGCGCCGTTCTGGGCTCGGCCATCTTGTGCGCTGACGGCGAGTACGGGATCATCAAGTCGACGGTGTTCTGTTCCGCCTCGGCGGTGGGCTTTGCCCTGGCGCTGGTGTTGTTTGCCAGCGTCCGGGAGAAGCTGGAGCTGGCGCGGATTCCCGAGCCTCTGCAAGGCCCGGCCATTGCGTTGCTGACCGCTGCCACTCTGGCCATGGCGTTCACCGGCTTCGCCGGCTTGGGCGGCTGAGGCGGCTGACCAGGGACAAGGCGCTCCCGGGCGAGGTCCGGCCGGAAGCGGTGCCAAGACGGCGAAACGCCGGTCGACAGGGACCGGAATAGCTCTTGAGCGGAAACACAGAAGATGATTTCAGTAATCGTACTAACAGTGACGGGTTTGGTGTCGGGGCTGGCCATCGGCCTGGTCGTCAAGTTCTATGGCGCGACTCCGAACCCCTTGGAGGAAAAGCTTCTGCAGCTGGTCCCCGGGGCCAATTGCGGCGGCTGCGGATTCGCTGGCTGCGAAGCCTACGCCAAGGCCCTGGCCGAGGGGCGGGCCAAGCCGGGCGCCTGCCCGTCCATGGGCGAAGATGTCGTCCGGGAGATTTGCGCCTTGCTGGGCGTCGAGAGCCAGCTGCGGGCGCCGATGGCCGCGGTGGTCTGCTGCAGCGGCGACGACGACCACGCCCGGCGCATGGCCTTCTATAATGGCATCAATGACTGCCAGAACGCCATGCTGGTGGCCGGCGGCGGCAAGGGCTGCATTTACGGCTGTCTCGGCCTCGGCAGCTGCGCCCGCGCCTGCCCTTACGGCGCCATTGAGATCCGCGCCAACCACATCGCGGTCGTGCACCCGGAATTGTGCGTTGGCTGCGGCAAATGCGTGTCGGTCTGCCCGCGCCACATCATCAAGCTGACGCCGAAGTCGGCGCCCGTGCATGTGTTCTGCTCGTCGCCGGAAAAGGGCGCCCTCAAGAAGACGTTCTGTTCGGCGGCGTGCATTGGCTGCCGCAAGTGCGTGAAGGCGGCGGCCGAGAATCAGATGACCATGAGCGGCTTTCTGGCGGCGGTCAATTATGACAACCCCCCGGGCGCGGACGTGGCCGCGGCTTGTCCGACCGGGGCTCTGCGTACGGCGGCGGTGGTGCTGGAATCGACAAGAGGGTAATCGGGGCGATGACAAAGCAATTGCGTTTTTACGGCGGCATTCATCCCATGGAAGGCAAGGTCGCGCAGAGCGTGGCGATCGCCGAGCCGCCGCTTCTGGAGACTTACCTGGTGCCTTTGCAACAGCACATCGGGGCGCCGGCCAAGGCCGTCGTGGCGAAGGGCGATCAGGTTAAGCGGGGCCAGGTCCTGGGCGAAGCGCAGGGGTTTGTGTCGGCGCCGGTGCATGCCCCGACCAGCGGCGTCATCCGCGATCTCACCACCTGCCTCGGCCCTTCCGGCGCTCAGATTCCGGCGCTGATCCTGGCCAGCGACGGCGAAGACGCCGCCGCCGAGCCCATGCCGGCCATGGATTGGCGCCAGGCGACGCCCGCGGATTTGAAACTGCGGGTCGCCGCGGCCGGCATCGTCGGCAAAGGCGGCGCGGCCTTTCCGACCGTGGTGAAGCTGTCGCCGCCGCCCAATAAGAAGATCGATGTCCTGATCCTGAACGGGGTGGAATGCGAGCCCTGCCTGACCGCCGACCATCGCTTGATGCTGGAGAGAGCCGCCGACATCGTGACCGGGGCGCAGATCACCGCGCGGATCCTCGGGCTGTCGACCATCATTCTGGGTATTGAAAACAACAAGCCGGACGCGATCGCAGTGATGCGCCAGGCGGCGGCCGGCAGCGGCGTTGAGGTGTGCTGCCTGAAGGTCCGCTATCCCCAGGGGGCGGAGAAGCAGCTGATTTATGCGGTCACCGGCCGGAAAGTCCCGAGCGGCGGTCTGCCGATGGATGTCGGCTGCTTGGTGCAGAATGTCGGCACGGCCGCCGCCATCGCCGATGCCGTTTGCCTGGGCAAGCCCCTGTACGAACGGGTGACGACGGTGACCGGCACGCCGCTGGTGTCGCCGGGCAACTGGCGTTTCCGCGTCGGCACGACGTTTGCCGAGGCCATCAAGCTGGCCGGCGGCGTCAAGGAAGACCCGGCCAAGATCATTTCCGGCGGGCCGATGATGGGCATGGCCGTGTACTCTTTGGACATTCCGATCATGAAGAACACCTCCGGTATCCTGCTGCTGGCCAAGGGTGAGCTGACCCAGTTCGAGGTCCGTCCCTGCATCCGGTGCGGACGCTGCAACGACAGCTGTCCCATGGGCATGATGCCGGGCATTCTCAGCGTTCAGATTGAAAACCAGCGTTACGAGCTGGCCGAGAAGTGGCATGTGATGGATTGCATTGAATGCGGCTGTTGCGCGTATGCCTGCCCGGCCTCGCGGCCCCTGGTGCAGCACATGCGGCGGGCCAAGGCCGAAGTCCAGGCCGCCCGGCGGGCCCGGGCCGGAAAATAGCGCCGGCGAAGGCACGGCGCCGGACGGCGCGGACGCGGGCCTGGCGCCAACAGTCGGAAGAGCTGAATGTTAATAAACAGTAGGTATGGCGGAGCACATGTCAGAGAATACGATCAGGTTGCCTGACACCAGCAAGCTGGTGATCAGCAGTTCCCCGCATCTGCACGACGACGTCAGCGTCCGGCGGATCATGTTCACGGTTATCGCGACCCTGCTGCCGGCTTGCGCTGCCGGAGCGTGGTTCTTTGGCCCGCGCGCCCTGTGGGTGCTGCTGGTCTGCGTGGCCTCGTGCATCGCTTGTGAAATTCTGTGCGCCCGGCTGATGGGGCGCGAAATCCGCGTCGTCGACGGCAGCGCGGCGTTGACCGGCTTGCTGCTGGGGATGAATTTGCCGGTGACGACGCCGGCCTGGATCTGCGTGATTGGTTCGGCCATCGCCATCGGCCTGGGCAAGATGATCGGGTTGAAATTACCTGAAAACTTCGATTTTCCCTACATCAGCCGCAGCATCAC
>JAKLHU010000309.1 GCA_022709995.1 Verrucomicrobiota bacterium
TAGCTTCACTCTTTCGGCTGCGCTTGAGCAATTGAAAGAGCGCTATGAGGATCTTCGTCTGGGACCGAGCACCGGATCAATCGTCAATGCCGCTCTGGCCATTGAAGCGACCAGGCTTATCCGTTTCGCCATTGCCCCGAGCCGGCGCGGTTTCCCTTGGCATTTCGCTTTGGTGACCTTGGTCTTGATTCCGGTCTGCTGGTGGGGGAGCCGTCCCGAAAGCCTGCCGCCGCAATCAGCGCCAAGCCTGACCGTCCTCGCCGTCCAAGGCAACTTGCCGCAATGCCGTTTCTGGACCGAAGAGCAATTCCAGGACGCCTTGGTCGCGTACACCGGCCTGACCCGCACGGCTTTTGCCGAATTGGCGGAAAAGCGAAAGCCCGACCTGGTCATCTGGCCGGAGTGCGCCGTCCCGGCCGACCTCAATTATCACGCCTACACCGTTGCCCGCAATCAGCTTCTGCGGGAGATTGACACGCCGATCCTGCTGGGCGCCACCCAATTCCGGCTTCCGCACCCAGGCGCCAATCCAGCGGACGCGCTGCTGTTCAACTCCGCTTTCCTGCTCAATCCGCAGGGACAGGCGGTCGAATACTACGACAAAGTCCACCGGGTGCCGTTTGGTGAATACACGCCCTTCGGGAACCAGCTGCCCTGGCTGCGCGACCTGATCGGCATGGGCCGCGACCTCACCCCCGGCCGCGACTTGCACCTCTTCAACCTGCCGCACGGCGCCTTCGCCGGCGTCAACATCTGCTTTGAGGACGTCTTCGCCGAACTAAGCCGCGACTTCACCCGCCGCGGCGCCAACCTCCTGATGACCATCACCAACGACTCCTGGTACAATGAAAGCAGCGGCGCCGAACAGCACCTGAGCCATGTGATCTTCCGGGCCATCGAAAATCGCCGGCCGTTTTTCCGCTCGGGCAACAACAGCCATACCTGCCTGATCACCCCGAACGGGAGCGTCCTCGGCCAACTGACCGACGCCAAAACCGGCGCCGTCTTCGCCCGCGCCAGCGCCCTCTACGAGCTGCCGGTGTTCGACGACTGGGGCGAGACGTTCTACACCCGCCACGGCGACCTGTTCGCGCATGTCTGCGCCGCCTTCGCGACCCTCGTCGTCGCCTGGCTCGTCGCCAGTTTCCTCAACCACAAAAAAAGCCTTCTGGCCATCATCCAGCCAAAGTCAAAAGCCACGTCATAGAACGCTTCGACTGCCGCTATAGCCGCCGAAGGTCACAAAACCATGACCAGCGTGCCGGCCGTGATCAACACCCCGCCGACCACGATTTTCGCGGTCAGGGGCTCATGCAGAAAAAGGATGCCCATGATGATGGTAAGGACAATGCTGAATTTGTCCAACGGCGCCACCCGCGACACCTGGCCCATCTGCAACGCCTTGAAATAGAAAAGCCAAGACAGCCCGGTCGCAATCCCCGACAGGGTCAGAAATAGCAGGTGCATGCGGGTCAGGTCGCGCAATTTGTCGGCGCCGCCGGCGGCCAGCACCACGATCCAGGCCATGACCAGGACAATGCCCGTCCGGATCGCAACCGCGACATTGGAGTCAAGGCCTTTCAGGCCGACTTTGGCCAGAATCGTCGTCAAGGCGGCAAACACCGCCGCCAACAGCGCATACACTGCCCACATGAACGCAACTCCTATCTTAACGGACAGATGACTGCCGGCGGCGTCACACGACGCCGCCGGCCGGGGAAAAGCTCCTCGGGAACGTTCCGGGAACGCCCGCCTGCTCAGGCCAGCGCCAAGGTGTCAAAGCATTCCGGAAGATGATAGTTCAACATGGTCAGCGGCGCCCACGTGATCCAGTGCGGATGCGAGGTCTCGTCACCGCATTTGTAGAAATTCCCCCGCCAGGAACGATTGTTCAAAACGCCGATTTTCCCGCAATACGGCTCCAACGCCGCAACCGGAATCACGAATTGCGCATACCACATAATTGGCCGGTCGATCTCCGGGTCGATGCGCACGGGCAGCGTCGTCTTGACGGTCAGCTGCCGGCCGCACGCTTCGTCCACGGCCGAGTAATCGACAAAAGCATCCTCCGTGCGCTGATGGTCACGGACATAGAAGAATAAGAAGGAGCCCCCGGCGCTCATCTCCAGATTGAAATAGCCGGGGCCGACATCCGGCTGGAAAAAGAATTCGACGCAGGAGTCCTTGCAGACCGAAGCCTGGTAGCCGACGTTGACGGCGCGGACAAACCGATCGCGGACTTGAAACAAGCCATAGACATGGCCGTCGTCATGCAGCAGGCGCAGAGACACTTTCGGCCGGTGGTCGCTGCTTTCCGGACGCACATGCGTCAGCTCCGCCGTTTCCGCCCCTTGCCAGGCCGGATCATACCAGTCGCACGTCAGCGGCGGCGCCGCTGTCACCTGATGTATGCTGTAAGGCATCTTCCTGTTCTCCTTGGATCTGAATCTGTTCCTTGATGGTCATACCAAAAACACGGCGCCGGCGACGCGCCGGCCCCCAACCACAACGGGCAAATCAGTTCGCGGCCACGGCATCGGCGGCCATCGCCGCCGTCCGCCTCACCGGGTGGCGACGACCCGGGTGTCGCAGATGTGATCATGCAAAGCCCGCTTCTCGTCGTCAAACAAAGCCATGAGATAGCCTATGCCGCAGATGATGCCCGACAGCGACGTCGCCCAAGATCGGCACATGCCGCGGACGAAGCTGACATTGCTGCCATCCGGGCGGATCACGGCCAGCCCCAGCAGTTTCTTCCCCGGCGTCGCGCCTTGCGTACTCAAAAAATAGCCATAATACACCGATGGCAGCAAAACACCGCCTAAAAGAGTGCCGGCCAACATCCCGAGAAACGTGACAATTTCACCGGCATCGCCACCCAGGCCGGAGCCGACCAGACCAAAACCAAAACTCGTCACAAAACTAATCACCATGCTGGCCAGCCAGAGGATAAGCCCATCGCAAAAACAAGCGGCGAAGCGCGCCAAAAAACCGCCATACTGATAATACGCGACCAGCGACGGCATGGCGGCCATGGCGGCCGCAGAGTTCACCGTACCGCCAGCCGCCGGCGCTTCCAGGCTGGCCGTAAAAGCCGCCCGGCATGTCGCGCACAGGCCCTGCCCGGGCTCGGAACCGACACCGGCATTTGCCGCCGGCAGCCCCGCGCCGCACGTGACGCAGTGACCCGCCCCCGCGGCTGGAGCCAAAGGCCGCAAAGGACGCGGCGCAGTATCGTCAGGAAAGTCAACCGCCGGACCGGCCGGAACCGCCGGACCGGCCGGAACCGCCGGTACGCTACCGGCATTCGCGCCCGACGGAAAGGGCTGGGCCGTAGAGGACATGCCTCCCGGCGCCCCGGCAATCGGCCCCGAAACGCCGCCCGGCGACGGTGCCCCGACCGGCGGCGTGACTGAAAAAGGGCGGGAAGAGAGCGGCACGCCGACTTTGCCGCGTTTCGCCAGGTCCGCCTCCAAGCGCAATTCCGGAACGCCCTGGACCGGCATCCAGTCGCTCATGCCTTGCCGCCAGACCAAGCTATCGAGGGTCAGACGGCCGCCGCGGACCATCGCCTGCAATTCGGCCTCTTCCCATGCGGCGGCCTACCTGCAGGAACGCATCGATATCCCGGTGGTGGAAGTCATCCACCCCGGAGCCGAGGCGGCCAGCGCCGTCTGCCGCAAACGGTTGGGGATCATCGGTACCAGC
>JAKLHU010000031.1 GCA_022709995.1 Verrucomicrobiota bacterium
TAGCCGCGGCAGGGCGGACAGATCATGCAAGGCCCCGGGACCAGTTCGATGATGACGGACGGGTCGCGCCGGCACGTCTACACGGCCTCGTAGAGATTGTCTTCCAAAATCGGCGCGTTGTCGCCGGGGCGGCAATTGGCGGTAAAGCAGGCCATGCAAAGCAGATGATGCGGGCGGATCTGCAGGACGCGGCGCTGGTACATGGCGTCGGCAGTCGCTTTCTTGCATGCCTCGCGCGTCGCCAGATCGCGGCCCGGCATCAAGACGTCGATCGCCTTGGCGAAGCCGCGTTCGTAATTGCCGCTGTCGCCATGACGGCAGCCCTGCCAGACGGGCGCGGTCACGTGTTCAAAGCAGCAGATGTCCCGCACGGCCGCAATGCCGACGTTGGGACGCGCCAGGTGCCGCAGCAGGTCGCAGGCCGGCACTTCGGCGCCGGGCAACAGCCCCAGGCGCTGCAGGACGGTCAGGTCGCGCCGCCGGTTGAAGGACTTGCCCTCGGGGGTGTCGTCGGCGCCGCCGGGGTTCTGAAAGCGGAACGTCGATTCCACGTCGCAACGCAATTTCAACACACAGAAGGGGTTGGCGGCGATACGCTTCTGGAGTTCGTCCAGCTTTTCCTCAAAATAATAGGGCTCCTGGTTTTGGCGGCCGAGGCGGCATACCAGGCACAGCAATTGATAAGGACGGATTTCCATGACGTCTGCGGGGCGAACGGGCATCTTCTCCATGATGGAAACCTCCTGCGATTTTGGTTAGAGCCAAGCCGGATTCGGCGTCGGCGGAGCGAGCGGGGCGTCAGACGCTGGCGCCGTGTCCCGTGCGAGTAATATATATGATTTCCGCGCCGTGTCGCCGGTCTGGCGCCGCGACAGGAGGGGATTTTGTAATCGGTCACCCATTGATAATGGCGGTCCTAGTGGACAGGCGCGCCAAGTAGGCGCCTCAGGCCCTGAGGCGCTCAAGCGTTGACTCCTCTATCGCTCAATTCTCAATGGGTGACCGATTACGGGATTTTTGAATCGCACACGTTTGGATTGCAACCGCCATGCAAGAGACATATGGCGCTTCTGTCGCCCTTACAGGGCTACAAATCAAAAACACTCCGCCTTTCCTGGGGTTGCGCGGCCCTCCAGGCAGCTTGCCCAAGGCTGTGCTCCGGCGGCGCCTCCGGGGCCTTTGCCGCTCCGCGGCCGCAAGTATCCCATGCGATTCACGGAACAGCCGCTGTCCACCGTCCATTGTCTACTAATGTCCACTTGAGTCCATTCATGTCCACTGTCCACTGTCCACTACCCCACTATCAAAGCATGGCGGACGCCCTTTCCAGCCGGGAGAATTTCCGGTCGAAATTTGCATCCTGGGGATTTGCGAAGACATTAACAAGCCATGTCTGCGCCACGGTTCGAAACCCGGCTGCCGCTGGAAAGGAAGCGCCCATGTCGTACGAAAACATCGTCAAGTATTATGACTGCATCTTCCCGCTGCAGGCCGCCACGCTGAAATTTCTGCGCAACACGTTTTCGCCGTCTCATCCGGTTCTTGACGTCGGCTGCGGCAGCGGCGAATACACCATCGGGCTGGCGCAAAACGGCTATGCCGCGCACGGCTGCGACCTGGATCCGGCCATGGTCTCGCGGGCCGAGGCCAAGGCCCGGGAGCAGAATGCCGGCGCGACCTTCTCCGTCGGCAGCATGACCGATCTTTCCCGGCTTTTTCCGGCAGCGTCCTTTGGCGGTCTGTTCTGCATCGGCAACACCCTGGCGCACACGACCGGCCACGACCAGCTCGCGACCATCTGCGGGCAATGTCATGCGCTGCTGCGGCCGGCCGGCCGCATCGTCGTGCAGATCATCAACTACGACCGCATCGTCAGCCAGAACTTGACTGGCCTGCCCACCATTGAAAACCACGAGCGCGGCCTCAGCTTCGAACGTCGCTACGCCATCGCCTTCCCCATGGTCACGTTCACGACCACGCTGCGCGTCGACGGCATCACGGAGACGTCCGTCAACCAGCTGTACGCCGTCACCTGCGACGAGCTGGTCCAATGCCTGCAAGGGGCCGGGTTCAGCCAGATTGAGACGTACGGCAGCTTTGCCCCGGCGCCGTTTGACCTCAACGCCTCCCAGCCCTTGATCATCCGCGCCCGCAAGTAGCAGCGGCTTTCCTCATCACTTTCAACACATCCTGGACATCCAGACATGAAGAAACTGTCCAACCCCGCCCGCCCGAAAAAATGGAAGCCCCAGAGCAGCTGGAACACGACCGACGACTACGAAATCGAGCTGCGCCGGCAGCGTGTCGAGGCCGAGCCCATGATGGTGACGCCGCTCTCGGCGGAAAAGACAGTCTTCAAAAACTATACGGTTCACCGCCACGACCAGGAACACAATCAAAAATACCTCGTGGAGCTGCGTTCGCTGACGGAAAACATCAACACCTGCTCGTGTCCAGACTTCGCCAAGAATTTCCTCGGCACCTGCAAGCACATCGAAAAAGTCAAAAGCATCTTTCCGGACTCGTCCCCGGCCGCGTCAGCCCGAATTGAAATCTACATGGAACGCAGCCCGTGGGTTCCGGTCATCCGTTTCCCCGGCCGCGGCGTCATACCGCCCTTTTTCCATCGCTATCTAAAAATCAACGGCCGGTTCAAGGAACCGGTTGCCAACACGCTGCTGGCGCTTTTGCGGGACTTGAAGACCGCCGACCCGCACCTGGAAAAATCCGTCCGGGTCTCGGCGGAGATACCATTTTTTCTTCAGCAGGAAAACCAGAAGCGGCTCCTGGCCCACTGGGGGCAGGAATACGCCAGCCGCCTGCAGGCCAGCAATGCCCAGATACCCGAATTGCGTCATCCGTTGTACGACTACCAGATTGCCGGAACGCTGCACCTCGCCTTCACGGGCCGGGCCCTCCTCGCCGATGAAATGGGGCTGGGAAAAACCGTCCAGGCCATCGCCGCCGCCATCCTGCAAAAGGAATGCTTCAACATCCGGCGCGTCCTGGTGGTCGCCCCCGCCTCCCTGAAATGCGAATGGGAAGACCAGATCAGGATGTTCACCTCGATGCCAGCCGAACTGCTCTATGGCCTGCGCCCAAAACGACTCGAGACCTACCGGAAAACCACAGCCTTCTTTCTTGTCGCCAACTACGAGCAGGTTCTGCGCGATGTCGATGACATCAACGACCTGTTCCATCCGGACTTGGTCATCCTCGACGAAGCCCAGCGCATCAAGAACTGGCGGACCAGAACCGCCAGCAACCTGAAACGGCTGCAATCGCGCTTCGCCTTCATCCTGACAGGAACGCCGCTGGAAAACCGCATTGACGAATTGTACTCACTGGTGGAATTCGTGGATCCGACCCTGCTGGGAAGCTTGTTCCGCTTCAATCGCCGCTTCTACAAATTCGACGCCGACGGCAAAACCATCGGCATGAAGAACCTGCGCGAGCTGCACGACCTGGTCAAACCCGTGATGTTGCGCCGACGCAAGGACGAAATCGACGAGCAATTGCCGGAACGCATCGACAACAACTATTTCGTCAAGCTCACCGAAGAGCAGAAAAAGAGATACGGTGATTATTTTCAAATCGTAACCCATCTGGCGTCCAAAGCCAGGCGCTATGCCCTGACGCCGGAGGAATTCAAGAGACTGCAGAAATGCCTGGCCTGCATGCGAATGCTCTGCGATGCCGTCTACATCCTCGATCAGACCATCACCGACTCGCCAAAAATCGGCGAAATGATGCGCATTCTGGCTGACATCTGGGAAAACTCCCCGGAAACCAAGATCGTCGTCTTCTCGGAATGGACGCGAATGCTGGAGCTGCTGGAAAAAGCGTTGGACGACAACGGCATCCCGTACGCGATCCACACCGGCGCCATCAACCAGCAGAAGCGCCGGGAAGAAATCCGCCGGTTCAAAAAATCGCCGGACTGCCGGATACTGCTGTCCTCGGATTCCGGCAGCGTCGGCCTAAACCTGCAGATAGCCAGCGCCGTCATCAACCTCGACCTGCCCTGGAATCCGGCTCGTCATGAACAACGCATCGCCCGCGCCTGGCGGAAGCACCAGCGGAACCGCGTCCAGGTCATCAACCTGGTGGCGGAAAATTCGATTGAGCAGCGCATGCTGGGCACGCTTGACTACAAGAAGGGCCTCTCGGACGCCGTCCTGGACGGTCGCGGGGACTACCAGGTCTTTGAAAGTGAAGACAGCCGGAGCGCCTTTCTGGAACGCCTCGGGCAGATCATGGCCACGCCGTTGGTCACGGATGCGACGGCGGCGGTTGTCGAAGCCCTGCCCGCGGCCACGCCGCTGGAACTGCTGTCGGAGGAGCTTCGTCTTGACGACGGCGGCGCCAGCCTGTGCCAGGCCGCCTGCGACGGCGAGAGCGGCAAAGTACGCGCGATTCTGGCAGTGGCGCCGCCGGCGCGGGCAGCCGCCATCAGCGAGAAAATCGCCAAAGCGCTGCCCGCGGAAGGCGTTGCGGGCAAAACTGCCATTATCAGCCCCCAGGAATACGCCCTGCTGCAAAAACTGGCGCAAATGGGCGTCATTTCCATCAATCCGGAACTGCAGACGGCTTTTGCCGCCGCGACGGCGACCGAGGCGCGGCCTTCGGAGACGGCGCTGCGACTGAAGAGAAGCGCTCCGTTCCTAACCGAAGCGGGACGACAGTTGAAGATGGCAAACGTCCTGCGCGGCAGCGGCTTTGCCGGCGAGTCGGTCCGGCCGGCGGCCCAGGCCATTCTCAAAACCGGCCTGGCGCTTTTTCTGCATTGCGTGGAAACGCTGCCTGCCGAAGACCCGGCCGCCTTCAGCCCCGACATGCTGAAAACGCTGCAGGCCACCAATCCCGTTCCCAGGGAGCTCCTGCTCTACCTGCCGCTTTGCCTGAACAGCCTTGACAGCTTGGACGACTCCTTGGCTGACACCGCCGAGCAATTTCTGACGGCGGCCAATGAATTCTGCAGCCGGCAGGCCATCTCGCCATGACGCCGCCGGCCTTGCCCATGCCATTGATTGCATCGGCGCCGGCAAGGATTTTTTCCGTTCACGCCGCCAGTCCGATGACCTGTTCAGGGAAGGCAAGAACCACAGATGAACACCGATGAGCACAGATTTTTATAAAAGGAAGAAACGCACCAGACCGTGAAATCGGTTGGCTCGATAAGCAACATTGATGGTTCACGCGGCGACAATCAAGGAGCAACAATCACGCGGCGACAATCAAGGTGCGGTGTCCCTGCGCCGCCACTGGTCATAGTCATGGATGGCCAGTTCATAGGACGGGCTGCGCACCGGCCCCAGCAGCACCGGGTCGCCGACGTCTTCCAGCCATCGCCAGAGCTGGTCGTCCAGCCGCCGTTGCACCTCGGCGAGTTCAGGCCGGCCCGACAGGTTCTCGAACTCGTTCGGATCGGTGGCCAGATCGAACAGCTCCACTTCCGGGATGACGCGCTTGTTGAGGCAGTCTTCGTAGCGCACGGGCACCCGGTGAAAATCGCTGGCGTTGTCGAAATGCCGGATCAGCTTGTGGGTTCCGGTCCGGATGCTCCGGGTGTGGGTCTTATGATAGAGACTGAACACGGCCTCCCGGCCAAGCGACGGTCGACCCGATGCCACCGCATCGGAAAAGTCGATGCCGTCCAGCCCGTCCGGGACGGTCAAGCCAAGCAGGCCGAGAACCGTCGGCAAATAATCGACATTGCTGAGCAGCATGGGGCAGACGCGCCCGCCGGCCAATCCCGCGGCGGGGAAGCGCATGATCATGGCAATTTCGATACCGGCATCATACAAATGCCATTTAGCCCGGGGCATTTCCAGGCCATGATCGGTAGTGAACACCAGTAGCGTATTCTCTTCCAGGCCACTGTCATGCAGCGCCTCCAGGATGATCTGCACCGCCCGGTCGGCGCGCTTGACCGCGCCCTGGTAGCCGGCCATCGCCTCGCGGGCCATGAGCGTATCGGCCAGATATGGCGGTATCTCCAGGCCCTTTTCCTGGTCGGGCTGATTCTGGCCGCGGCTGAACGGCGTATGCGTCTCAACAAAACCGACCTGGGCGTAGAAGGGCGTTCGCCGGCTTTCCGGCTGCCGCAGAAAAGCCGCCACTTCGGCGGCGAGGAGCTCGGCGTTCTCCTGAATGGGCCGCACGTCGTCAAAGGCCAAGGCGGGCAGATCGCTTTTCGGGACTTCGTGCTGCAGGCCGAACAGCACCGTCTGATAACCGGAATCCATAAACCGGTGGCTGGCATGGCGCACCTCCGGCCGCATCCGCCAGCCAAAACAGGGCAAGTCCAGCATGCCATGCGTCTGCGGATACAATCCCGTCAGTTGCGTGGCCCGGCTGGGGCTACAGATCGGCGCCGTGCAAAAATAATTGCCGAACCTGATTCCCTCGGCCGCCAGCTGGTCAATCGCCGGCGTGTTCAGCGTCGGATGGCCAAAGCAGCCAAAATGGCGCCCGGAATCATGCGTCGTAATCTGAATGACGTTCGCGTGTGTTGACATTCTTCGCCCCCCTGACCGTAACGGCCGTTGTCATGCTTTTGCACCCGGGGCGCTTCCCGGTTTCAAGCAATATACCCGCCTTTGCAATAATGCCGCTGTCGCCGGTTGCCGAAACCGACGCCCGTCGTTATATTGAAACAGACCAGCGACTGACAGCAACGCATAAGGACAAGACATGGCCGCCAAGGCATTGTACCAACTGCAGAACGTAACCAAGAATTTCCACCTCGAGGGCGGCGTCATTGAAGTCCTGCGCGGCTTGACGCTGGACATCGCGGCCAGCGCGTGGGTCGCCCTGGTCGGCCGGTCCGGCTCGGGCAAGACGACGCTGCTGCATCTACTCGGCGGCTTGGACAAACCCAGCGCCGGCCACATTCAACTCGACGGCCAGGACATCGCCCGAATGTCAGCGGCCCAGTTGACGTCGCTGCGACGGCAGCGCATCGGCTTTGTCTTCCAGTCGTACCACCTCTTCCCGGAATTGACCGCCTGGGAGAATGCCGTTCTGCCGGCGCTGCACTGGGGGCGCGACCGCGAAGCGGCCTATCAAAACGCCCGCCAGTGGCTGCATGCCTTTGGCTTGGACGACCGCCTGCAGCACCGGCCACGGGAACTGTCCGGCGGCGAACAGCAACGCGTCGCCATCGCCCGCGCCCTGGTCAACGACCCGGACATCATCCTGGCCGACGAGCCGACCGGCAACCTCGACGCGGCCGCGGCCCGGGGCATCCTCGACATCCTGAAGAACGTACACCTTGAACAAGGCAAAACCCTGATCATGGTCACCCATGACCAAGCTTTGGCCAGCCAAGCCGACCGTGTCATCCGCCTGGCCGACGGCCCGCCACCCATGCCGCGGACCGCCGTGACGCCAGCAGTGGCGCGGGAAAAGTGACACGGGTTTCCAAGCCGGGCTCGCCTGCCATAGCCGCAACGCCTCTTCCGGCAACCGAGCCATAATCACTGCGACGCCCGGGTGCCTCAGGGCCGGAGGCGCCTGCCGCGGCACGCTTTGGGGGGACTAAATCTTCCGGATGAGCTCCAGTGCCGCGTCCGCCATCATATCGCCGGCTTCCTGGCACATCTTGCTCCACAGGGCCGCGGTCGTCTCGTGGCCGCCCTTGCGTTGAAAGGCGTTTTTGGTGGGAATGTAGCCGACCCAGCCGTTGGCCAGCGAAACCACGTAGGTCCGTTCCACCGGGCTGAGCTCCTTGATCCGCAAGCCGTGCTCCATGAAATACTCGGCGGGAATGGCGGCAAAGACGGCTTCGCCGAGGCGGAAGACCTGGATTTCCACTTCTTCGCCGCCCTGGTTGGCCTGCGCCATGCGCTGGAGTGCCGGGTAGTCGTACCAGCCGTCCATGATCAAGGCCCGGAACACATTCCCGCGCACAGCCGGGTCGTCGAACAACCTCTCCGCTTCCACAAAATCGCGATAGGGGATACGGAAGCGCGTGGACAGCACCCGAACGCTCGCATCGGCAGGTGCGGGCATTTCCGACAGCAGCCCCAGGACGGTTTCCGCCAGCAGGCCGCCGGTGCGCTCCTTGGTGTTCTCAAGATGCGGATTGAGGAAGTCGCCGTGATAGACGTTGCCGCAGGCGCCATTGAGAAACACCGTGCCGCACTCGGTCCCGAGGCGTTCTTTGAGGCGGCGGCAAAGTTCGCCGGGATACCCGGCTGACAAACGGCCGCCGTGATGGCAGGCATGGCAGCCAAAGTTCACGAGGAGGCCCAGAAGCCGGCCGTCGGGGCTGCTGACGCGCACGACGCCCACCTCCGGGTCGATGACATTTTCGTTGCAAAGCACCCGGGGCAGGTCGCTGGCGCGGGGCGACGTCACCACGCAGCCGTCGCGGGTGATGAAACGCCGGTTGAACGACAGCCGATGCTCAAGCCCGGAGCGCACCGAGACCGTCGCCGCCGTCAGCCGGTCATAGGCGGCAATCACCGCCTCGGCGGCCCGTTCCACCATGAACGCGACATAGTCGTCCGCCCGCGGGAACCCGGGCCGTGCAATGACGGCGGGGCAGGAATGGTTGTGGGTCGCGCAGACCAAGATGTTGCCGGCGGGAAGATCGCGCTGGCTGGCGACCAGGCGGCGGATCGCCTGGGCGACCTCCTGTTCGACAATGACCACATCCAGCGAGACCATCGCCAAGGCGGTCGGGCCTTGGCGAAAGACCGCCGCGTGCGCATACAACGGATCCAGCACCTCGCTGGCGATCGCGCGGTACGCCCGCACCGGAAGGGTCGGCGGGGTGATCTCGACGTCCGCAAATCCCGCCAGAAGACTGGTTGTCATAGGCTTCCCCCCCAAGCACAATCAGCGTTCATTGGCGCCATGACCTGCCGCTGGCCGGTTTGGCGACGGCGCACGGTCCGACTTCGAACCAGAAAAAAAAAGGCGGGAACCGTATTTGCGATTCCCGCCTTCAGCAAGTCAAAAGTGGTGGCGCCAGACATTTTCACTCTGCTTAATAAGTGAAGATAAGGTCATGTAGACCCCAATGCAATTTTGTTCAGAGTACCGTACTTGGAGCCACCAATTCTTACCATAAATCAAAACAATTGTTTTGCAACCCCGGCGCGGAATTATTATTGCTGATTGCCGTTATCCGCTTCGTCCGGGTTGTCTTTCGGCTTTGGCAACAATGTCCAGCTGAGGTCGTTGGCGCGCTTGCGGGCGGCGAACGCCTTCAGTTCTTCCAGGAGCTGTTCGAAAAAGGCCAGGAGCGTGCTGAGCGCCTGGAGCGAGGCCGGCGCGACCCAGGACGGCTTGCAGGGCTCGAACGCCGCGATCTTGGCCGCCAGGTCGTCCTTGGCCTTCTGGCAGGCCGTCACCATGCTCTTCTTGACCATGCCCGGCGCCAAGGCAGCGCGCAATTCAATCAGCCATGCGAACGCCTCCGCGTAGGCCTGCACGCGCAGGGCTTCCCCGCAGAGGCTCAACAGGCATGCCTCGGCGCTGCTGGACAGCGTCGTCGTCGCCAGGATATCCCGGAAAAGATCTTCGGCCTCCTGGGCCAGGGCGGCCGCTTCGCGCAGCTGCGCCGGCACGTCGACGCCTTCGAATTTCGCGGCCAGGGCATCCAGCGCTTCGGCGGGGTACTGGCGTGGCCAGGCGGCCTTGCGATAATAAGTATAGATATAGTTCGGGCAGTAGCCGTAGGCCGGCGTGCGCACGGCCTTGAGCAACTTGTCAGCGGCGGAAATATAGCTCTCCGCCGCTTCGCCGCCAAAGGTGGCGGCGGCCCAGCGCTGCTGGACTTTCTCCATGTCCTGACCGGCGGTGGATTCCCAGGCGTAGACCGCCATCAGGGCCTCGTGATCGAGATGCGACGGGTCATGCACCGCGTATGAGACCGCGCCGGAAGCGCCTTCGGCATCGGCCATCCGCATCATCATGTCAATGTTCGGACGCCGAAAATCGTACGTGTTCCAGTTGTAGTAGCATGTCATCGGCGCAACCCAGCCGTCAATGCCAAGTTTCTTCCCGATGGACACTTTGGTCTTGTCGTTCAAGGTGTCGTTGCTGTACCACCACCAATGCAGGATGAGCTTGTCCTTCAGGCCGGCCTTTTCCAGGCGCTTGACAAACTTGGCGTCAAAGGCGCTCATGTGTCGGGTCAGCTGGTCGTTCCACAGCACGACTTTCTTGACGCCCTTCCTGGTCAGCATGTCCGCCAGCCAGAAGACATAGTCGAGGAGATTCTCCTCCGGCTTCTTCGCTGTGCAGCGTTTGCACTGGCACCACGGGTCGCCCACCTTGGTCGGCTCGTCGGGCCAAGGGTAGTCCGGCCAGACTTCGTCCATCTGGATATGAAAGTACTCGATCGATTTGTCGTCGCTGCCCTTGGCGACGAAATGGCGCGAAATGATCCCTTCGTAGAATTTCTCCACGAATTCGCGGGTTTCCGGGGCGGTGATGCAGTAGCCGACGCCGGTGGGTTTGCCTTTCGCGTCCCGGGCGGACAATTCGGGCATGACGCGGGCGAAGTACGTGTTATGTCCGAAGCTGTTGACGAAGGGGATGACGGTGACGCCGCGTTCGCGGCCGTATTCGACGACGTTATGGAGCAGGTCTTCCTGGTTGACGAAGGAGGCGAGGTACGTCTCCTCGTGCCACTGGTCGTCTTTAGGTGAGAACCAGCGCAGGGTATGGGGAGTTTTCAAATCGTCGCGTCCGGGGACCGGCACCATGAGGAATTCGGTCGGCTTGTCCGGTCCTTCATAGCGGCAGCCGCCCCAGCAGCCGTACAGGCCGATGCCCATGGTATTCATCTTGACCGCCGACAGGCGGTTGATGGCCTGGCAC
>JAKLHU010000310.1 GCA_022709995.1 Verrucomicrobiota bacterium
GCAGGCTGAAACCAAGCGCTTATCACCACATTTTGCACATTAACGATTACTCCGCCGCTGATAATTTTTCGGTCTTCGCTTGTGTTGCCCCGGGCAATCAGCTATAATATATGCGTGTTACACCGGTGCAAGGTGGGTATTGCGGGTGATGGTGATGATTCACGTGTGGGTGATGCGAGCAGTGGAGGTGGAAGATGCGTTTGATTTATTTCACTTTGATTGAGTTGCTGGTAGTGATTGCGATCATTGCGATATTGGCGGCGATGCTATTGCCGGCGCTGACGAAGGCCCGGGAGAAGGCGCGGCAGATTTCGTGCGTCAACAATTTGAAGACGCTGGCGCTGTTTGGGCATTTTTACGAGGCCGACAATGAGGACTTTATTTTTTCGCAGGAGTTGTATCATCCCACGCTGACGGGCGGCAATCGCGCCCAGTGGTATGAGTGGATCCATTACGCCCAGGCCTTGAACGAGGGCGCCAAGATGCTCCCGTGGACGACCGGCCAGACGTATTTGGCGCCGTTCTACAATTCCCTCAATTGTCCTTCGCACGTTCCGAACGCGACGGCGGTGTATCATCAGCGGCCGGTGTTCATCAGCTACGGTCACAATCGCTATATCAACAACCGTCCGGACGGCGGCAAGCAGTCGGTGGTCAAGCCGCCGGTGGGGACGAATCTTGGCCATCTGGCCGACGCGAAGAGCCCCAGTATGATTTCGACGTTTGCCGACAACTGGCGCTACTACTACAACGGCCTGACCGCCTCGGTGTTGATGATCAAGGAGCTGGACGATCCGAATTTGGCTTCGGTGCGCAACAACGCCGCGCATCCGGGCGGCCGCAACAATGCGTATTTGGACGGCCATGTCGCCACGGTCAATGCGGTTACCGTGTTCACGTCGTCGGCCCGGGAGAATGTCTGGAACGCCGACGGCTCGGCCCAGTTGAGCACGCGGTGATGGCCTTGTCTCCGAGCCGGGCGGTGGTCGCGGCGGCGACGTCGCCGGGCTGGCGGTCCTGCCGGCGGGGCTGACGGGCGCAGGGCTCCGTGACTGCCGGCGTTCCGGGCCGCGAGTCCGGCCGGCGGCGCTGGCGTTGGCCAAGGCGGGCGACGCCAGGCGCCCCTGGCCAGGAACGCGCCAGAATTTCAGCAGGTGGAAAAGGGGCCATGCGTCGTTCTGTGACTTTGCACGACATTGCCGTTCATTGCGGCCTTTCGAAGAGCACGGTGGCGCAGATTTTGCGGTCGCCGGAGACCTGCAAGGCCGCCATGGCAACCCGAAATCACGTTTTGGCGGCGGCCCGGGAGATGGGCTACCAGCCGAATTTCGCGGCGCGGAGCCTGAGCACGCGGCGCAGTTTCACGATCGGGGTGATGTTCCCGGCGGTCGGCAGTTTTTATCATAAGCTGGTCATCCGCTTGGACGCGGTCTTGGCGCAGCACGGCTATTACGGGCTGTTCTCGTACTGGCCGACGCGCCTGGATGCGCGCAGCGCTTTTCGACACGCGTTTGAGCGCATGCGCCAGCACGGCGTAGACGGGATCATCACCTGTGAATATGACGAATCGCTGGCCGGGGAGGGCATTCCGATCGTCACCTACGGCAATGAACGCCGGCTCATGGATTGCGTGTATCCCGACAAGACGGAGTACGCGGTTCGGGCCGTCCGTTATCTGTATGAGCGCGGTCATCGGCGGGTTGCCTTCATGGGGCTGTTCGAGGATATCCGCTACCGAGCGCTGACGCAGGCCATGACCGAAGCTGGAATCGCCGTCAATCCCGCCTGGATGATTCCCGCAGGTGGCGTTCTGGAGGCCAATTTCGGCCGGATCCGCGACGTCCTCAGCCAGCCGGTGCGGCCGACGGCGGTGATCACGCACAGCGACCATCTCGCCATGGGCGTCATCTTGACCGCGCATGACGCCGGCGTACGCGTTCCCGACGATTTGTCGGTTCTCAGCTTTGACAATTTGCGCGAGGCGGCGTTTTGCCTGCCGCCGTTGACGACGTTTGACCAGCGCTTTGACTTGGCCGCCAGCCTGTTGGCGGAAACGCTCATCCGGCGTATCGAGGAGCCGTCCCTGCCGCAGCAGAAACGGCCGTATGTCATGCCCTTGATCGAACGGGCCTCGGTCGCATCGCCGCCGCCCGCCGACGCTTGACCGGGCCAGCCGGCGGCAACACGACGACGCCGTCTCGCTTGGCGCACGGCGGCAACGGCGGCCCAAAAACGGTCCATCCGCCGTTTGCACCGGTACAAATGCGTGATTATAGTACTTTGGTCATCTTTTTTGTCCTTGCTTTGGGTATTCAAGTCACGTTTTGTCAAGGCTTTTTTTTTGGTGGTGTCCGATTGTGGAGGCACGGTTATGAACGCGCGCATCGTCGGTTTTTTGCTGGTCATGGGCTTGGGTTTATCGGTGGATGGTTCGGTGTCTTTGAGTCGGCAGGGTCAGCCAGCCGCGGAGATTGTGTTGCCGCCGTCTTCGCATCCGGCGGTTGAGTATGCGGCGCAGGAGTTGCAGCGTTGGGTGGAGGCGATTTCGGGGGCTCGGCTGCCGCTGGTGTCGGAAGCGGGGGGGGCGCCGTCGCGGGTGGTGTTGGCGGTCAATCCATCCGGTCACGCGGAGGATTTGGCGAAGTTGTCGGGGAATGACGGGTATGCGGTGCGTCGGGCCGGTCAGACGGTGACGCTTTTGGCCAGTCAGCCGAAGGGCATTTTGCAGGGCGTGTACAAGTTGCTGTACCGGAACACGGACATCATCTGGGCGCGTCCGAACGAGGAGTATGGGACGGTGTACAGCCGCAATCCAGACCTGGCGTTGACTGAGGTCGACTATGTTGACGTGCCGGTTTTTGTCTTGCGCGGGTGGCAGATGGGCTCTGGCCGGGACGCGTCGCTGGAGGAATGGCAGGTCCGCAACAGTTCGAACTGGAGCGCCGGCAGCATGCGCTACCAGGCGGAGCGGATCAAATACGCGCCGGTACTCGAGTATGGCGGCGGCCATAATCTGATTGGACTCTATATTCAGGAAAAGAAGTATTTCGACGCGCATCCGGAGTATTACTCCTGGAAGAACGGCCAGCGGCAGCGTCCCAGCGCGACGCGGGCGTCGACGCAGCTGTGCTTCACCTTGCCGGAGCTGCAACGCGTCTTTATCGAGGAAGTCGACGCGCGGGTCCGGGAGAATCCCGACTACGACACGTACCGGATCATGATCGAGGACAACTGGAACCTCTGCCAATGCGAGACGTGCCTGGCGCCGATCACGCTGGCGGACGGCAGGGTGATTGACAAGGACGACAAGTCGTTCCGTTCGACCCAGTTTTTCCAGTGGTTGAACCCGATCGCGAAGCATCTGCAGGACAAGTACGGCAAGCGCGTGCTGACCTTCGGGTATTTTTTCACGGAGCCGCCGCCGCGCTGCCCGATTGAGCCGAACATCAGCATTTCGTTCTGCCCGATCGGGAAGAATTCGAAGCGCACCCTGATTGATCCCGAGAATGCGCCCAGTTTGGAGAAGTTCTCGGGCTGGCTGAAGGTGACCAACCAGCTCACGTGGCGCGAGTACTACGGGCTTTGCCATTCGTTTCCGCGTCCAATCGACGTCATTGCGATGACGGACTGGCGTTATGTCAACGGCTTTGGCATCAACCGGACGTATTCGGAGATGCGCGCCGACATCGCGTCGAGTCCCC
>JAKLHU010000311.1 GCA_022709995.1 Verrucomicrobiota bacterium
GGCTCTGCCCTTCGGCAAGCTCCGGATCAAACTCACCTAACCCCCGTCAGCTCTTCCCCATCCGGGGCCCAGACCGGGCGCCATCGGGTGACACCGAAAACGACCGAACCCCGGCCCGAGCCGTCCGGTCATCCTTACTGGAACAGCAAATCATTCAGACCGCGGGCAGCCGTGCCAGCCCAGAGCTTCCCGGTGCCTTTCGGCGACCGCACGTGCCGGCACAGGCGCGTCTCGTAGCTGCCTTCGTCCAGCGCCTTGTCCGTCGCAATGTAGCCCGTCGAACCATTGGCCAGGCCGACCACCATCGTCTGCGGGAACGGCGACCGCGACTTGACGTCCAAGCCAATTTCCACGAACACCTCGCCATGCAGGCCAACGATGCCGAGGTCGTTGACCCGCAGGACATGCACGGGGACTTCATACTCGCTCGGCAGGTCTTGCAGCAAAATCAACTCCCGGGCATACAGCTGCTCGGCCCGGCCGACACCGTCCGGAAGACTCTGGATGCGCTTGGCTTCCGCCAGCTGCTCGGGGGTCGCGGTGCGCGCCTTGAACGGCACCAGGATCAGGCTGGCGCCGACCGTCCCCGCCGCCTTGAAATCTTCATCCCGCAAGAGATTCCAGCTTTTCCAGGCTTCGGCGGCGACCACGTTGGCGACCCGCTCGCACTGCTGATACGGGTCCCGGGACGTCCGCCCCGGCCGTTTGAAATCGCAGTTGTTGATGTTGCCTTGGGTGCCATTCGCCATCACCACCAGAAAATCGCTGCCGGCAATCCGCTGCATGGCGGCGGCAAAATAGCCAAAGTAATCGGCGGACACCCACAAAGATTTGCCGTTGCCGACATAATGCAAGGCCAGATTGGCATACAGCGCCAGCGGCTTCTTGGTGACAGGGTCGCGGGCGATCAGCAGCCCGAGCTGCGGATCGGTCGGCCCGGCATTGCGAATGGCATCGGGATTAAGATAGCCTGGATTCATGCGCACCGTGCCGTCCCGCATCAGCCAGCGGCGGTTGTGGACTTCCTCACGGCAGTCGCCGCTGGCACGCGCAATCTCGGCCGGCGCCTTCTGGTTGTGAGCCATGACCCAGACATCGGCAATCTTCACCGGCAGGGCCTTGGCATATTCCGGTTCCGCGGGTGTTCCCAACGCCTCGGCGGCGGATGGACCGGTATGCGTGTGCGTGCAGGAAATCAGCACCTTGTCCCCGGAAACGCCCGTCCGCTCCGCAATCCGGGCTTTCGCCTCGGCAATCACCCACTTCGGCACATCGATCAAATCCAGGCAGATCAGCCCAATCTCGCTCTCGCCGTCCGCGATCGCCAGAGCCTTGACATAAAGGGGGTCGTGGATATGCTCGGCGACCCGATCCTCAAAATGACCAACCAGATGACAACCCAAGTTCGGAGTAATGTCCAGCTGCGCGGTCCCGACGGTGAAATTGCCCATAGTGACACCCTTTTTTGAAACACTGATACTGTCCACGGCAATGGCATCAAAAACCAACACATCAGAATAATTGCACTTTCACAATTGTCAACCCGGTTTTTGCCTGTTACAACCCAAAAGGGTAAGCGGTCACCCATGGATAATGGCGGTCCAAGTGGCCTGGCGCGCCAAGGTGGCGCCTCAGGCCCTGAGGCGCCCAAGCGTTGACTCCTCTATCGCTCAATTCTCAATGGCTGACCGATTACCCAAAATGACCCATCCCGCGCGCTCGCGAGGCAGCAGGTTTAGCGCCAACGGCCACAAAGCGGCAAAAGCCAGGCGGGGCTGCCGGAACTCAGACCAGGACAGGCGGCCTGGTTGGCAGAGCCGAGCTGGGCGCGTCGTCGCCGGCCCGAAGCCTGGGCCGCAAGCCTCTTCCGGGGGCAGTCATCGTCTTTCCTGTCCAGGCACAATCTTCGATGATACTGTCAAGCGAGATTTGTCAAACTCCCCTCCCGGCAGTATTGTGATGGGCAGAAACAAAATCGCCGCTTCTGGAGTCCGCCATGCATTCATTCTATCCGCAACTTCTCCTGGTGCTGTTTCTGCTGGCCGGCCTGGTCATCGCCTTCCTGGCGCCTTTGTACCTGCTCTGGAAGATCATCGTCGCCATCCGCCAGCTGTTGGCCGAAACGGGCCGCCTGAACCACCACCTCAACCGCCTGACGGAAACGATGGCCAAAACCACCGCGCCTCCCGCCGCAGCGGCGCCAGCCGGATCTCCCGCGCAAACGACGACCGCGACCGCCCCGCCACCGGCGCCTTCCTTCCCCGGCGCGGCGCCTTCCTTCCCCGGCGCGGCGGCCCTTCCGCCCGCGGAGCCGGCGCTCCCTCCGCCCCTGCCGCCGTCCGGCACCAGCCAAGCGCGTCCAGGAGTGGCCTTCCCGCCGGCCATGCCGCCGCCAATTCCGCGCTCGCCGTTCCCATCCGAACCGAAACAACCGCTGGAGCATCAGGCAACGGCGCCAGCCCCGAAGAAGCCTACCCCGCCACGCCAGTCGAAACCATGGGAACTCGCCGCCCGCCGCAAACTCCGCCAGGGCTGGAACTGGTTCCTCTGCGGGCAGGCCGACGGCCCCGGGGCACAGCCGATGGAAAAAATCGCGGCCACGGCCTGGCTGCTGCGCGCCGGCGTCTGCGTCATCCTCTTTACGGTCGGCTTCATGCTCAAGATGTCCATCTACCAGGGCTGGTTGGCGCCGTCTGGCCGCGTCGCCCTGGCCTTTGTCGCGGGGGCCGCCCTGCTGTTCTGGAGCCTGCGTCTTCTGAACGGCGCCTACCGGCTCATGGGACAGGCGATTCTCGGCCTGGCTCTCGCCACCTTCTACTTCGGCGCCTTTGCCGCCACCGGCATGTACCATCTCATCAGTCCCGTCCTCGGCTTCGCCGTCATGGCCGCCATCACCGCCTCCGCCGGCTTCATGGCGGTCCGGTTCGAAGCCATCGCCGTCGCCGTCATCGCCACCGTCGGCGGCTACGCCACTCCCATCCTGCTCGAAACCGGGAGCAAAAACTTCCCGGCGCTTTTCGGCTACATGTTCATTCTGGGCATCGGCGTCCTGGCCGTCGCGGCCCGCCGCGACTGGCTGCCCCTGAACTGGCTGGGCCTGTTCTTTACCTATTTCCTATTCATCGGCGCCTGGCGCGCCCACTATATCCCGGCGGATTTTCCCGTTCTGATGACAGGCCTGGCGCTTTTCTTCGTGCAGTATTCCACCATTGTCTTCATCCACAACGTCGCACAGAAGCAGCCGTCGTCGACCTTGGAGATCTTGGCCCTGCTGGCCAACGCCGCCATCTTCACCGGCTGTGCGTACCGGCTCATCGCCACGGTCACCGCAGACCGGCTCTGGTTCGCCCCGCTCACCCTGGCCCTGGCCGCCTTCTACGTCGTCCACGCCTTCTGGTTCCTCCGCCGGAAACACCATGACCGCGGCCTCCTGCTCACCTTCATCGGCCTCGGCGCCCTTTTTCTGACTCTGACCGTGCCGCTCGTGTTTGCGCGCGAATGGCTCGGCGTCACCTGGGCTCTGCTGGCCCTCCTCATGCTCTGGCTCGGCCAAAACCTCGACAGCGCCTTCCTGCGCTCCGCGGCCTGGCTCCTCTACGCCCTGGTCATCGGCCGACTCGCCGGCAGCGATTTTCTCCACGCCTTCGCCCGTAGCGACACGACGACCGACATGGCGCTGTTCTGGCGACA
>JAKLHU010000312.1 GCA_022709995.1 Verrucomicrobiota bacterium
CAGTCCCTGAGTTTCGTCACCACCCTGCCCGCCCTGGCGGCAGCGCCGATGCCAACTGCCGCCGCAGTCGTCCCGGCGCCGGTCACCCCGCCCCGCCCCGCCGCCACCCACCTGCTCGACCATCACCGCGCCATGGCCGCCGCCTGGGACGCCATGACCATCCATCTCACCTACTTCGGCGCCAAACCCGACGGCGCCGCCAAGGCACTCCTCCAGGACGACCTCGTCATCCAGGCCAAAAAACGGTTCGCCGACGCCCGGCAGACCCTCGGCGAACAACCCGAAAACAGCCGCTGGCTGGCCGAAGTCGACCTGGAAGCCGCCCTCTTCGACAAGTGGGAGAAAATCTACCGGGTCAGCAAGGACAACGCCGTGACCGCCTGCCTGCCCCGCCTGGCCGGCGACAGCCGCTTCCCCGAAGTCGCCCGCCTGCCCATGCGCAGCAAAAATGGCGCCCATCTGCCCGCCGTCACCAAAATGTACTGGAACGACGAGGCTCTGCACCTCCAGGTCGACTGCCTCGGACTGCCCGACTGGACCGCCCTGCCCACCGAATTCGACGGCCACGACCGCGGCACCTGGGGACCGGAAAGCATCGAAATCTTCCTTTCCGACCACCAGGTCTCGCCCTTCTGGCAGATTGCCGCCAACCCGACCGGCATCGTCTACGACGCCATCGGCACCGACAAGTCCTGGGACCCCGCCCTGGTCGCCAAGCCCGAACTGATCCCCGGCGGCTGGCGCCTCAACTTGAAAATTCCCTTCGCGGCTCTCGGCAGCACCCCGAAGCCCGGCGACCAGTGGCAGATCGTCGTCATCCGCAACAGCCAGCCCGAGGCCAGCGGTTTCCCCATCCCGCTGTATCACGACGTCGCCTCCGGCGCCACCATCATCTTCACCGCCAACACCGATCCCAACCGGCGCCTGGCCTGGATCAGCCGCGCCGACCTCGAAAACCCACGCTTCAACAACCTCAAAAGCTCGCTCTACGACGCCGGCTGGCAGTGCCAGCACGCCGTCGGACCCGACGCCGCCCGCAAACTCGACCTGAACGACGCCAAGCTCGTCTTCATCGAGACTTACAAGAACAACTTCCCGGCCGAATTCTACACGGAGCAGCTTATCCCGGCTATCCGGGAAGGCGCCGTCGCCTTGTTCGTCTCCTATTTCTGGATCGACAAGCTCCCGCAGCACTTCAGCGACCCGAGCTTCTCGGTGAAATTCATCGAAGACGCCCTCAAGACCTTGAAGACCACCTCGGTGACGGCATCATCCTTCGCCACCGTCCCCAACGATGTCTGGAAGACTCTGCAAGCCGCCCCGACCGGACTCTTGGAACCCGCCGTCCCCGCGGCCTGGGAGGTCCTTCTCTCCCAGCATAATTCCAAGCGCGAGGAAAAACCCTACATGATTGCCAGACCGTATGGCAAGGGCATGGTCGTCATCTCCGGCGACCTGCGCGGAAATACCAAAATCCTCGAAAACATCCTCGAGTACAACAAAGCCATCCAGCGACCAGAGTAACCAGGCCGACGGCTCAAGGCAGCCCGGGCCGTTTCGCGGCGGCGGCCTTGAAAAATCGCGCTCCGACATCATATTTATATGATGAGCATACGCCTGGGTAGCTCAGTGGATAGAGCAGAAGTTTCCTAAACTTTTGGTCGGAGGTTCGATTCCTCTCCCGGGTGCCATTATAAAAGCCTTAATCCTAATGGGTTAAGGCTTTTAACTTGTCTATTGCGTCAGCCTGTCTGTCACAAGGCGAGATACCCACACGGTTCGAATGCTTCCTGTTATTCACTACGAGTTCACGAGATAAAACCGCTGACTGACACTGAACTGGATAGCAATGACCTGAGGCGAGCTGTCCAAGCCTGATATCACCCACGGAACAACGCGAAGGAAGCCGGTCCGGGCAGGGTCACTTTCCAGCCGCCCGCCGGCTGTTCGGCCAGGGCGGCTTCGCCATACTCCAGCGTCCAGACGGTCTGGTCGCGCAAAGGCTGCGGCAAGTGCAGCACCGCCGTCGTCTCCGCGGCGCCGAGTTCGGCGAAGACCAGCAGCAGCTGCGGGTCCTGGGGCCGGCCGGGAACCACTTGGAAGCCGGTGCAGGCCCGACCGTCCGGCCGACCGCCGCAGGGATAGACCTCGCCCTCGAACATGGCCTCGGCGTATTTCCGATGCTGGTCGATGACGCGGCGCAGGCGCGGCCGCAGTTCCGCCGGCACGGCCGATGGATTCATCCACAGCAGCGGACTGGAGCAGAAGGCGACCGCCGCCCAGTACTCGATCGAATAAGACCGCGGGTCGACCAGCCCGCGCTTCTGGTAAAACTCCGGCTGGACATCGGCCGGATTGGCGATCTCGGCCTGGATGTTCTGCGGCCGAGTGTACTTGGCCAGCATCCAAAGGTGGCGCAGGACTTTTTCGGGATGATAGCCGAGCCCCCCGAAGCAATAGCGGTTCTCCAAAAACAAATTGCCGTATTCCAGATACTGCAAGTATCCGCCCCGCTGACTGGAGGTGACATCCAGGTTGAAGAAAATCTCGCCGTTGCTCAACTCCCGGGCCGTGCGCAGCATCAACTCGAACTTTTCCTGCTCGACGCTGGTGCGAATCATCAACCCGTCAATCTTGAATTTGCGGATGCCATAGGTCCGATGCATGTCGAGAATGATGTCAAGCCCTTCCTGCCAATCCCGGAAGCCTCGATTGGGGGACGGCAGAAACCAGAGGGCCAGTTCCACGCCGATGGCCTTGGCCTGCCGACGCAGGGGCTCCAAGGTCCCGCCAAGCTTGTCCGAGACGCGCCAGAATTCGCGGTCGACCAAAACATTCTGGGTCAGGGCCTGGTAGGTGTCGCCTTGCTGCCAGCCGTCATCGACTTGGTAAGCCGTGCCGCCGACTTCGGCGCTGGCCGCAATCTCAGCCAGCAGAAATTCCTGGCTGACCTTCTTGACGAATCCGCCGCCGCCCCAGGGATTGACGGTGACGGCACCGGCCTGCTCGAAACGCTGCGGATACCGCCGCCGCTGGTACGCCTTCAGCACCCGGTCGCGTTCCGACGCCGAATCGTACACCAGTAGCGTGCTGCGATAGCCCTGGTACACATGTCCTTCGCGCAACTCGCCCGGATGGATGCCCCAGTTGCAGGAACAGACCACGCCCCAGTCATCCAGACGAAAATCGTATGGCTCCAGGTCGCGGCGCTCGGCGCTCGGCGGCGCCTCCTGCAGAATCGCCAAACCGCTGCCGTCGCTTTCCTCATAGAACAGCAGATTGCCGCGCAGCTCCCGGGAGGCGTCCGGCCGGCATTCCACGACCGGAGCGTCGGAATGATCCGTCCGGCCATTGAACAGCACACAACGGACCAAGCCGCCGTTGCCCAGCGGAATCAAACGATCGACCCGCGACTCCAACGGCTTCACCAGATACTGGTTCAAGTCGCTGCGCGCCGTCCAGCCCACCCGCGGAATCACCGCGCTGCGCAACGTATGCCGCACCGACAACGCCGCCAAGTCGGGATAAATCACATACTCCCGGACGATTTCCGCCCCCTGGTTCTCCTGCTCAAGATGGACTTGCACCGACACATGCTCGCCATCAAAAAGCGTCTCAGGGACGACGGCGGCCGTCACCGCCTTGACCTCGGGTGCGCGTCCCAGACCAAAATAATAATAGTCGCA
>JAKLHU010000313.1 GCA_022709995.1 Verrucomicrobiota bacterium
TCCAAAAGCAGGCCGTCGGCGGCAATGGCGTCGACGCCGAGGCTGCCTTTCAGGTTGCGGAAGTCGGAGTGGGGGAAGAGCCCGCGGATGGCGATGACGCTGGTCTGGCCGGCCGGAACTACACGAGGCGAGAGATGATAGAGTGGAGGCATGACTGATCCTTCCTGTTGGCAATGGATATAGGGTCGACGCCGGTAAGCGAAAAACAACAACCCCGGAAATGACGACTTTTAATGTGGGACAGCGACGCCGATTTGCAACCGCCCACGGCAGTTTTCCTCCCGATAAGCGTTCGGACGGCGACCCGGACGGGCCGGGCAGCCAGCGCCGCAGAGCCCCTTTTTCCTGTTTTTTGCACATTAACGCATTAATTGTTGTCACCGGGCTTGCATCGCCGTTGACTATGATTATATTTAGGGTTTTGTAGGTTCGTTGCCTGCGTGCCATCTGCTCACGTGAAGTTTCGGAGCCAGGCCAACGGTCCGCCGAGAGTTGTGGCGTGTCATCGTCATTCAGCAGGAGCAGTGCGTATTGGAAAACGGTTAGCAGCGCGGGCACCTCAAGGTGCATAGGCAAAGGAGCGTGTCGCCATGAAAATGTTTGGAATCAGTGAATTTTCAAAAGGCGGCGTTGTCAAGGCAGGTTTCACGTTGGTTGAGCTGCTGGTGGTCATTGGCATCATCGCGATGTTGGCGGCGATCATTCTGCCGGGCTTGCAACGGTCGCGTGAAAAAGCCATGCAGGTCTACTGCGTCAGCAACATCAAGCAGCTCACGAATGCGACCGTCATGTACACCCAGGAGCACAAGGCGCCACCCAAGGCGGAATCGCGTTTTTTGGACGACTTCACCCTGATCTTTCCCTATGTGAACGAGCTGCAGTCGTTTGTCTGCCCCGGCAATCCCAACACGGTCGGCGAGCTCAAGAACACGGCTCAACTGGTCGGCAAGACCGACTACATGTGCTGGCAGGGCGATAATTTCGAGGATCTCGAAAAGAACGGCAACGACAACAATGGCCACGGCAACAACCTCAACGTCTGCCCGTACTTCAAAAATGGCAAGTTCGACCCCAGCAATCCCAAATTTGCGCGCGTTCTGGCTGACAAGATCAAGGTGCCGGTGATTTATGACTTTTGCGGTCCGGCCCATTGCGACACGATTAACATCAGCTACGTCAAGGACACGCATGTGCTGCCGAAGGCCGATATGTGCGATTTGTGGACGCTGGACTCCAACGGCTATCTTCGCCTGGACTCGGCCGAACCTTGGCCGCCCCCACGGGTGCGCTGAACCGGCTTGAAGCCATTCGCGGGTGGCTGCGCCCCAGGCCGGCTCGCATCGAATTCCGCGGGCCACAACGGGGTCGTTTCACCGGGATGGCTCCGAAGCAGTCGTTTTTCCCGGCGTCGGAATGCCGTTGTGGCCGTCGCTGCCGGTGATTCTGTTCCGATCGTTCGCACCAGCTGGACCGCCGGTGGCCGGCGCCGGCGGCCCCGGGAGGCGGCAAATACTATAACAATCACAGGGCCAACTGACCGCAGCGCTGTTGTCGGATAACATGATTATCATTGTCATCAAGAAGCCGGAATCATCCTGTCCGTATACCGACGAGATTTTGGCGGAATATCCTGACTGCTGTGTGTTTGGCCATCGTCAGCATACCGACCAAGAGCTGCTTGGCACTGAACCGGCCTTGATAGTGTTGACGCACCAGCTGGCGCTTCCGCATGCCAAGGCGCTTCGTTCCGCCGCCGGGCCGCGGATGGTGCGGATCATCGTTGTGCTGGGAGAAGGATTTTCGTCGCATGCCATCCAGGCGCGGGTCGCCGGTGCGGATGTCTGCCTGCTGGCCCCCTTGCCGCCGGGAATGCTTTTGCGGGCCATTCTGGACGAATGCGCGATCATGCGCCGCGTCAAGGAATTGTCGCGACCGGTTGACAGCCACGCGCTGATCAACGGCCGCTTCCGGCTGGAGAGTTTTCTCGGGGCCAGCCGCCATGCCACGGTCGTGTTGGCTTCCGACGAGAAGAACAACGCCGCCCCGGTGACCATTAAGCTGCTCCGCAAGTCCATCGCCGGCTCGCCGGACTTCATGGCGGAATTTTTCAGTGCGGCGAAGAAACTCAAAGAACTGAACGCGCCGTCTCTGGCGCCGATTTTAGAGGCCGGCGCCTGGGAGGGATACGCGTATCTGGTCATGGCGGTCGGCAAGGCCGAGAATCTGTACAACGTTTTGGCTAAGCGTCAGCTCGACGAGCTGGAAGTCGCTTGCATCGCCCTCGCCGTCACTCGCGGGCTGATGGCCATGACGCAAGCCGGGCTGCTCCATTCCGACGTCAAGCCCGAAAACATCCTCCTCTGCAACAAGCAGTACCTCCTCGCCGACTTCGGCTCGGTCATGCAGTTTGAAAACCCCGACTGCTTTGACTTCACCTATTGGCCGGACGCCGCCTTCACCTGCCCGGAATTTTTTGCCGAAGATTCCTGGATCTCGGCCCGCAGCGATATTTATTCGCTGGGGCTGGTGCTGTATGCCCTGCTGACGCGGGAGAATCCCTTTGCCGGTCGTTCCTGCCTGCGGGATCTGAAACGCCGCCTGACCGAAAACATGGTGAAAATCACCCAGGAGAACGTGCCCAAGCAATATCCGACGATGGTGCGCAACCTCGACGCCATGCTCCAGTGCCATCCCGACAAGCGGCCGCGTCTGCGGGAATTGGAATTGATTTTTTCGCAGACGGTGACGTTGCTGGAAACGGTCTCGCCGGAAGGGACGCCGAAGCCGTCCGCCACTCAGATTCAGCGGCAAGCGGCGGAAGCGGTGAAGAACGACGGCGAGGAGGAGTTGCCGCGGCGCAGCTTGGCCGTGGTCGCGAGCCGCCGCAGCCTGAATCTGCGGGTCGCCAGCGATACCGGCGCGGTCGGCAGTGTCGCGGCGGGGCCTTGGCGGCACCGGAAATTGGCCGGCTGGCTGGCGGTGGCGCTTATCGTCATTGTCGCCGTCGGCTTTGCGATTGGCAGCCTTTATGGCAAGCGGAGCGTGCGGCGGGTGCATTTCCAGCAGGGGCCGCTGATGATGTTCACCTGCTACAACGGACATACGTATGCGGACCGCACGCTGGACTTGCGCAACTACAAATGCCGCGAATGCGGCGAACCGGCCACGCAATCGTACACGTGCCGTTCCTGCAAAAAAGTCTATGGCCTTTCCGTCTGGCCCAAGCGCGACATGACCGAGAAGGAATCGCAGCTGTTTGAGGACAAGCTGTCGAAATGCCCGTTCTGCGAGTCGCAAGACATCTATCCCACGCCGCTGCAAGAGAGCGACAAAAAGAGCAAATAAAGATGGCGACAACGGCCGAAGTGATCATTATCGGGGCTGGTGCGGCCGGGCTGATGGCGGGCGTGGCGGCCGGGGAGGCCGGCCTGTCCTGCCTGATGGTGGAGCGGCGACACCGGCCGGGCTTGAAACTGCTTATGTGCGGCAACAACCGCTGCAACATCAGCCATGCCGGTGAAGCGCGCGATCTGATCGCCGCCTATGGCGAACCGGTCGGCACGTTTTTGAAACCGGCCTTGACCGCATTCCCGCCGGCGCGCTTGCGCCGGTGGTTCGAGGCCGCCGGCCTGCCGACCAGTCTCAACCGCGACCGCATTTATCCGACCTCG
>JAKLHU010000314.1 GCA_022709995.1 Verrucomicrobiota bacterium
TGTGCGCCGGGCACGGTCGGCAGAGTGGTCGCATCGCCGTCGAGCCCTTCGCGGCGGCATGACCGGCCGGCACGTCGGACAGGGGATGGCGACGGCAGTCGACGGCGAGTCGGAGCGCCCGCGTCGGTTCGGCGCGGCTCATGGTTCCGTCTTGGTCAGCACATCCGAGGCGATGTCGGTGGCGGCGAAGAGGTAGCGGCCGTTTCCCAGGTTGGTGGTATGGCCGTATTGAGATTTCAGGTCCGGACAGCCGGGAATCGTCAGTTCCGCCTGGGCCTCGCCCGGCCCTTGGGCGGTGATCAGCACGCGGACTTCGTTGTTGGCGGCGAAGGCCCTGGCCTTGACGACAGAGTCCTTCTGGAGGGCGCAGGTCACTTCCGGCGCCGGCTCCAGGCTCAGCAGCCACGGCTCCAATCCGCGCAGCAGCCGCGCCACCGCCGTCACCCGCGGCCAGAAGCTGGCGGCGGAACCGGGGTCCTTGCGTTCCGTGCGCTCGAAGATGGTCGTGTAACTGTAGAAGCAGAAGCACCGGCAGCCGTGGATGGCGGCCAGCAGGGTCATCGAGCGGATCTGCTCTTCGGAAGGATAGACGTATTGGCGGAAATCGTCGGCCTTGTGCCCGCCCCAGTTGAAGGCCTGGGGCACGAACATGAAGGGAATGCCATCCCGCGTCAGCCGGTCCATGAACTTCTGGACGGCGGCCATGTCGCGCGACTTTTCCGTCGTCACCGGATAGGGGTCGACGCCGACCAGATCCGCGGCCCGGGCGTATTGGGCGACATCGTCGGCATCGCAGGTCAAGGCCACGACGGGACAGAGCGGGAAGGCGCGGGAATAGTCATTGCGGGTCTTCCGGAGGCGCGGGATTTCGGAGACCGGCAGTTCGTCGGCGGTGTAGGCAGCGAGGATGGCCGGGTGCCGGAATTCATCGCGGCAGGGGAACGACATCAGCTTTAGGCCGTGCTGCTGCAGGAGGTCCAACGAGCGGCGGATGTTCACGGACCATTCCGGGGTGCCGACTTTCGGGCCTGGCATTTCCTGCTCCGGAAGGCCGTTGAATTCGTTTTCGTTCTTGATGTTCACGTTGGCGGCGGTATAGGAATGGATGAAGTTGAAGCCGCCGTCAGCCACGCGTTTCACGTCGGCGAGCGTGCGTATCCAGGTCACATAGATTCCCACGGGGAGAAAGGACTTGCCGTCGAGTTGGAAGCGGCCGTGCACGTCCAGCGTCGCCTGGCCTGAAGGGGGCGTGTAGCCGGCGCGGCGGAACCACGTGAAGGTGTCTTGGGCCAGTATGGTCTTGTCCCGCTGGTCCAGCAAGTAGGCTTGGCAGGTGTATTCGCCGTCGGCCAGGGGGCCGAGGCGGAGGGCGACTTGGCTGCGGTCGTTCAGCGGACAAACGATTTTCAGGCCAAGCTGTGCGCATTCCAGAAACAGCCGGAAGTCGCCGGGGCGCAGTCGCAGCTGTTCGTTGTCGGCGCATTGGAGCAGGACATCGCCGTCGGGTCCGAGGTGTTGCAGCAAGGGCTTGGCGGTAAAGATGGCGGTCTGTTCGGCAGCGGTGATCTCCAGGTCGTCAAACCAGACTTTGCCGGTCAGGTTGTAGAACAGGCGGAGCAGCAGGTTGCATTCGGCGGTGGCTTGGAAGTAGAGGGTGGCTTGCTGCCATTCCCGGGAAGGCCTGGCCTGGGTGTTCTTCATCCATTTGTAAACGCCGTTTTCACGGTATTCGATGCAGGGCGCGAGGATGTTGGCCTTGTCGGGCAAGTTCTCGCTACGGTACCAGACGGTGCAGCGGTAGCGGTAGCCGGGAGTCAGCCGGAGCGGCAGGGTGGCCAGCGCCGACGGGTAGTTGTTGGCTTCGGTGCGTTCCAGAAACAGGGCCGGGGTGCCGTCGCGGCCTTCCGGTACGACCCGGCAGTTCGAGCCGAGCTGCCAGTGGTCGGCGCCAGCGTTGAAGTTTTCGCTAAAAACCAGGCTTTGGGCGACGGCGGCGAACCGAGTCAAATCCGGCAGCTCTTCGGCAAGAAGCGCGTTGCCGAAAAGCACCAGCAAGCCAATCCGGAAAAATCGTTTCATGGTGGAATCTTTTCCCGTCAGGGCAATTCCAGTTCAATGAGAGTCCGTGTAGGGTTGGTGTCATCGCCGTCGCTGGCGTCATCGCCGTCGCTGGCGTCATCGCCGTCGCTGGCGGTTAGGGCCGATTGTGTCGCAACGGCATTCGTTCGAAGGCGGACCGCTGTTGGCGCCGGCGCATTGCCTATTTCGGATCGGCGCAGCCCATTGGGGTTGCCGGCGGCCGGCTCACCTCTTGGTGAAGACCTTGTTTTGGTCCCAGACGGAGGCGGTCACGGTTTGGCCGTTGGCGGTGTACTCTTTTTTCAGTTCGTCAATGAGCGCTCCGGGGGAGTTGTAGGCGACGGCATGCCCGTCCCAGAAGGCGAAGTTGCCGCTATTGCCGTGGGCGCCGAGAAAGGCGAAGCAGGAATCGTCGCGGTTGGCGGTGCTGACGCTGGTGCTGGTGATTCGCATGTTGCCGTGCTGATAGCCGTCGGGAGTGCTATTGAGTTCATGATATTGGGAATAGGAATCTCCGATCAGCATAAAGGAGGACGGCGTTTTGATCTTGAGTCCCAGGAGGAAGTAGTCGCGGTAGCCGCTGGCGCGACCGCTGTCACTATAGGTTGTGAGGACGGACTGGAAGCAGTTTGTCGGGCAGTGGCCCTGGCGGTGGCCATAGGTGAAATACGCTGATTTGTAGGTGAAGGGCGTGCGGCCGGGGCAGACGGCCTCGTTGGGAGTCCGGCTGGACAGGTATCCGGAATTGCCGTAGGCGCTGGTCAGGGCGCCAGGCCAGTCGCAGGAGTAATTGGCGCTGGTCAGGAGGACTTCGCCGTATTCATCGGCATACGTCAGGAAGGCCAGCATGCTTTGCTTCAAGTTGTTGATGCAGCTGATGCTGCGGGCTTTTTCCCGGGCTTTGCTCAAGGCCGGCAGCAGCATGGCGGCCAGGATGGCAATGATGGCGATGACGACCAGCAACTCAATCAACGTGAAGCAAGAACGACGGTTCATCAGGCCTTCCTTTCGGCAGGGAGTATTATGGAACGATACGGCATGAAAAATACGGTTTTTCATATAGGGAGGCAAGGTAAGTCAATCTTGCTTGCGAAGGGGCATTTTACTGGTCGTCAGAGACAGCCGGCGAGGGCAGGGAAAAGACGGTAAAACGGAATATTTTCCTGGCCGGATGGCTGTTTTTGGCTTTGTCACCAGCGGCCGGCAGCCGCGCGAACTGGACTCATGGTTGGTTTGTCGAGGCGCCTCGACAAAACCGCGGCGGGCGGGCGATAGGCCAGAGCCTGGGACATGACAAAAATTAAAAAAAAGATTCTTTTTCGCGTTGAAAGTCAATGGGAATGCATCCGAAGAGGGGTGCAATTCCCAAAAGTGGGTCATTGCGCGATAGAGTAAACAATATCCCCCCCCCTTTTTTTGCAAGTACTCGACTTGCTTTTTTTTATTATCGTGTTATGGTATGCTAAAACGCATATATACAAGGAGTTACGACGATGACGATGGAAAAACAACGCGATTTGGCAAAGGAACTGGTGAAGCTGTGTGGTCTGGTGCGCGGGTCGATTGTCCATACGACGCGCAAGTGCGGGCG
>JAKLHU010000315.1 GCA_022709995.1 Verrucomicrobiota bacterium
GGAAAAATGATTTTGAAAGGAGCCGTAACACCCAGCCGGATGCCGCAACCAGCGCCGTCGCCCCTTGTTTTTCCAGACGTTTGCAACAGACTCGGTTCCGGCCTGGCCAGAGACGTCGGCAAAAAGAGGAAAAAGACGAAAAAAAAGCCGGACGCACCCTGGCAATACGCTCAGAGGTCCGACCAAGAACCTGCCACACATATGCCCGAAGTGCGTCCGGCAAGATGTGTGAATACACCATCTCACCGGACACATTCCGGCTCCATGTGCGGCAAAAGAAAAGCAGAATTTGGTCGGTTCTGAGCGTAATTGCCGAAATATGCGGTTGAAAAGAGCAAAAGAGACGCAGTCCATATACCGGACATCGCATTACTTTACCACGGCCGGCCAGACTATGCAAACAAACGGCTGAACAAACACCAGGACGGCAGCGTCGCCGGAGCCGACTGGCCCCATCGCTTGATGATCGCCTTCATCTGTTCCTGGTTTCCACGCGGCGCGCCGGACGTGCCAAGACCCGACCCCGGGTCGACGGGATTTTCCCAAGCCGGGCGCCTCCCCGCCGCCGGCCGGACAGAACGCCATCATGTCCCGACCAGCCCCTTTTTACAACCGCCGCCGGTGATTTTCCCTGCCGCCAGTGGAAATCCGACTTGAACGGCGTTATTTTTATGTTTTGCGTTGCTCCCTAACCGGTTAACTAAGCGAAAACCCAACGACCACCGGCGGGCGGGCAGGCTTGCCCCTGCCGCCGCTCCGGCTGCTTTCCACCACTTGGGGACGGCCCCATTCACCTCGCGGCGAAGGATTTCCCATGCGCAAACATCTTTTTCTTCTTGGGCTTGTTCTGGCCTGTCTGTCTCTGCCGGCCCAGGATGCCGGTCTTCCGGATGAGCCATGGTTTGACCACGTCACCACGCCGAGCGCCATCCCCGTGTCCAGAGTAAAGGACTTCTGTCTTGAAGTCCACCGACAGTTGACTGCCAAGGCCCCGGCCGCCACGCTGGGCCAGCTTGCCCTTGACGATCCGACGCCGCGCGTGCTCTTTCTGAGCATTGGCGGCGAGGAATGGCCGGCCCGGACCTACTTCGGCACCGGCTTCTCCTTCCGGGCCGCCTGGGAGAACGTCGTCGACATCCTGCTGGCCAATGAACCCCTATACAGCGAAAAAACCGCCGCCCTGGCCAAAGGCATGATTGACGAAGCCATCAAGGAAAAGCGACCGGTGCCGCCGGCCTTGACCGCCCGCCAGCAGAATCCGCTGGCCTGGAGATGGTTGCGGCTCGACATCGTCCAAGCGGCCCTGCCGGTCGCCGGTTTTTCCGTGGAGCATTCCCGCCTTGCCCTGACCAGCCTCGTCGGCCTGGCCTTCGGCCCCCAACTCGGCTTTGCCTTCACCCCGGAACAGCTGACCGGCCGCTGCCTGCTGGAACCCACCCGCCATCTGGCCAAACAGCAGATCGGCAACCTGATTTCCGAAACCTTCAATTGGAATGCCTTGAAAGCCTGGCAGCAGGCCAGCGGCATTGACTCGGGCTACCGGGTCTGCCTGTTCGAAACCGACAGCTACTACTGCGATGGCGAAAGCACCGTGCGCCTGTTCCGAGGGCATCCCATCGCCAAGGCGGTGGCCGCGGCGGAGTGCCTGGAGGCCGCCGCCCGCGCCGCCGCCAAAGTCGCCGCCGCTTTGCATCCACGGACCGGCGTCATGCAGGCGCCATTCCCGGAATGGGTGAGCAGCGCCGTCCAGGGCGCCGAAGCCTTGGACGTGCAGGCGGAAATGGCCTATGCCCTGGCCCGGCTGGCACGCCTCGCCGGAGACCCCAAATGGGCCGCCTCCGCCATACTGGCCATGCAGCCCGTGCTGGCGGCCGGACAACGCTTCGGCCCCCAAAAAGACTCCGGCGCCATCGTGGAGGCCGAAGAACTGCCCCCCGAAAGCCCCCTGGCGCCCCGTCGAGTCGCCCATCTGCGCACCAATGCCTTGGCCTGCCTGGCCCTGGTTGAACTGGAGCGGGCGACCGGCGAACGGCGCCACCGCGGCACGCTCGTCGCCCTGGCTGACCAGTTGAAACGCCAGGCTCTGCCCGGCGGCGGGTTCATGTTCACCGCCCTGCCTCCCTCCGGACCGCCGGTCGACAACAATAGCCTCAGCCTGCATGGCAAGGCCGAAGCAGAAGCCTTGGCGACGCTGGCCCTGCTGCAGGCCGGCAACCTGGCCACCAGAAGCGACTTGCTGACCCTCGCGGACCAGAACCTGGAGTATCTGCTGCTCGCCCGCGTCAGCAAAATACCTTTGGAAAACCTCCCGAATACGCCTTGGCTGGTCGAGGCGCTGAGCCAGCATGTTCTCCGCAACCAGGAATTCGCCAGTCACATGGCCCGCTTGGGCTTTGCCGCCAGCGTCGACGTCGAGACGAAACCGCTGTATCCGGACATGTATGGCGCCGTGCAGCACTGGCCCAGCGCGACCGTCGCCGCCGAGCGCGCCTGGCTGCTGGCCAGACTGTCGCAATGGTTCCGCACCAGCGGCGAGACTCAGAAAGCCGCCGAGTTCATGGCGGCGGCGGCGCCGCCACTGCTCTTCCAGATGCAGGCCCGCATGACCCCGGCAGGCAGTTCCGGATTGCCGCGGCCAGGACGCTACGTCGATTTCTTCCGCGATCATCTTGAAGACTTTGGTTTTGACCTCTCCGGCCAAGCGACCCAGATCATCAGCCTGACCACCCTCTACCAGGAACTACAAGAAGGCTACGGCGGCGGCTTTCCCGGCCTTGACAAGGTCACGGCGCAGCTGATCGCCGCCCAGGAAAGCCTCGGCCGGCATCCACTGGTCCTCTCCCCGGAACTGGTCCGCACCCAAGCCGACGCCGCCCGCGACTCCCGCGACCTGACCGGCGGCATCACGGGCGGCACCAAAACCACGATCAAAAGCCAAAAGCCAGCTGGCGCAAGCGCCGGCGTCATGCCCAAAAAACGCCGCCAGTGAAAGCCGGCGAGGGGCCCCCATGCGGTTCGGCGCGCGCCCGACCACGGGCCACGCCGCAAACCTGGTCGCCGCCAGCTCACTTGGCCAGCCTGGGCAACACGTCCAAGGCTTCCCGCGGACCAAGCTCAAAAAGGATGAAACCCGGAGCCTGGGCCTGCCGGGCGACGGCAATCTGCCGCGCCAGTTCCTCGGCGGACAGCCGCTGCGATGACACGCCGATTCCAGGCACCAGCCGAGCCGCGCCACCGAGCTGCTGACACTGACGCTGCAGGTCGCCGGCAAAAAGAGTGCTGGACGGACGGTAGTTCATCGGACAAACAAAATCGATGGTCGCGTTCCGGCACCATGACACCCAGTCCTGCCCAACGCCGACGCGGGCGCTCTGCCAATCAGGGTACACGGCCGCGGATACGGCGAGGCCGGGCCGGGCCGCCCGCACGGCCGACGCGATCTCCGCCATCAGCGAGGAAATCTGCTGACGCCGAAACTGCTCCCAGCGCAACCGGTCTGGCCCGGAACGCAACACGGCATCCGGCCAGGGGCCAGTCACATGTCCGCCGGCGGCAAAGGCCTTCCGGCAGGTCGGGCAGAAACAGGACTCGGACTGCGGAAAGCGGATGAGGTCGACATGAATGCCGTCCAAGGCGTACAGCCGGGCCATTTCCGCG
>JAKLHU010000316.1 GCA_022709995.1 Verrucomicrobiota bacterium
CTTGTCAGAGTTTTTCTAGTCTTGTCGTTGTGGTTTGCCGTCTCGCTGCCAGCCGCCGATACCCTCCAGCCCAAAGAAAAGAACGTCTATATTCCCTATGAAAAGCTCTGGGAGACGTTTGAGCAGGACAAGCGCGGGGTGTTTCTCCCGCACGACGAGTTTGAGCGCCTTTGGCAGAAGGCCTACGGCACTCCGGAAACGCCGCCGGCCAAGCCGCCGCGGGACGCGGTCATCGCCCGCCTCCACGGCGAAATCCTGGTCGGCGACGACACCGCCGAGGCCAAAGTCACGATGGACATCGAGGTCTTCGCCAAGGGCTGGCTCCTTCTGCCCCTGGCCATGGGCGACTGCGCCATGACCGACCCGGTCATCCAGGGCCTTCCCGACGCCCGCATCATCCATGACCGCGAGCAGGGCTACGCGCTGCTCGCCAGCAATCAGCAGGAGACATCCCAAAAAGCCGTGGTGACGTTGCGCTGGGTGCGGGAAATCAGCAAGGCCCCCGGCCGCAACACCTTGACCTTCCAGGCGCCGGCCGCGCCCGTCAACCAATGGGAAGTCGTCATCCCGGCCGAGGACGCCCAGGTCGAGGTCAGCGGCGGCCACGTCGTCAAGGAACAGCTGCCGGCCGCGACCGGCTTCACCAAAGTCCGCCTGCACGTCGGCGCCGACAGCCAGCCAGCCATTGCCTGGACGCCCAAGGCCGAGGGCGCCAAAGGACTGGATGCGCTCATCAACGTGTCGTCCCTCCTGGCCGCCACCCTGGAGGAAGGCATGATCCGAACCCAGGCGACCGTCACCGTCGCCGTCAGCCGCGCCCCCGTCGCCGCCCTCGCCATCCTGCTCCCCCGCGAACACCGCGTCACCAATGTCTTCGACCCCAATATCCGGGAATGGCGCGTGTCCGAACAAGACCATGAACAACGGCTGGACATCACCCTGCACGAGCCGGTCACGGCGGAACAGACCGTCATCCTTGAACTGGAACGCATCCAGGCCGGCCTGGCCACGGCCGACATCCCCTGTCTGAAAGTGCCGGCGGCCATCGCAAGGCGTCCTCGCCGTCTTCATCGGCGAGGGACTCAAGGCCGAAGCCGGCCCCCGCACCGGCCTGACCCAGCTTGATGTCGACGCCCTGCCGACACCCCTGGCCGGCCAGCGCCCCGCCTTTGCCGCCTACCAGTACGCCGGCACGCCATGGACCCTCCAAATCGCCGTCGAACCCCTGCATCCACAAGTCTTCGCCCAGACGAAAACCGCCTTCGCCCTCGAACACGACCACCTGCAAATCACCAGCGCCTTCACCATCGAAGCCCGAAAAACCGGCATTTTCCAGCTCGACCTCGACGTGCCGGCCGACTATAAGCTGGTCGATTGCCAAGCCCTGTCGGGCGGCGACCCCGGCGTCTCCGTCCTGGCGGACCGCCAGCTGGGGGAAGTGTCCCAGGGCCGGCAGCCGCTCCGCCTGACCTTCAAGGCCAAGCAGAACCGCCTCGACGTCCGCCTCCAGATGCGCCGGGAATTGGCGGAAGCGGCCCTGCAGACCCCGGGCCTGCCGCCCGTCAGCCTGACCTTGGCCGGCCCCCGCCTGACCCCCGGCGGCGCCGAACGCGAGGAAGGCGCCATCACCATCCAGGCCCCGGCCAGCCTGCGGGTGACGCCCGGCCTGGCCAGCCACCTGAAAGCCGCCGACGGCGATGGCAGCTCCCTGCTGGTTTACCGCTTCAACGCCAGCGAGCCGCTGCCACAACTGACGGTCACCGCCGAACGACGGCCGCCGCATTGTACCGTCGCCCAACTGCTCCTGGCCGGCGTCGAATCCGGCAACCAGCTGCAATACACCGCCATGTTCAAGGCCGAGGTCATCCACAGCGGGGTCAAATCCCTCGCCTTCGCGGTCCCCGCGGCCCTGCTGCCCCGGTTGCGGCTGACGCCAAGCCAATATCGCCTCCAACCCGCCGAAAAACAGCCCCCCGACCTGCCGGAAGGCTACCAGGCCGCCACCCTCCAGGGCGACGCCGAATTCTTCGGCGCCAGCACTTTTTCCATGCACTGGACCGAAGACCTGGGCGATTTGCCGGTGGGCGGCGACAAAAACATCCGCGTGCCCAGGCTGATCGCCTTCGGCGACCGCGTCTGGGGCCAGGTCGCCTTCCTCAAAAACGACATGATCGACATGGCGCCGACGGCGGCGGAAAAACTGCTCCCCATCGACCCGCGCTTCAATCTGATGAAAGACATCACCCCCGTCTCCCTGAAAATGCCAGGACCCGACCTCGCCGCCCGCGTCGCCCGGGCTTTTGAATATCATGGCGACGACTGGAAGCTGGAGGCCAAGGTCACCCGCTACCAAAACGAAGCCGTCAAAAGCACCAGCATCGAGAAAATGCTGGTCCGCGCCGTGCTGACCCGCGGCGGCGCCCTCAGCGTCCAGACCGCCTGCCAGATGCGCAGCACCCGCCAGCGCCTGGAGCTGCATCTGCCCGCCGGGGTCGAATTCGACAGCACACCGGCGCTGGTGGACGGCCGCCCGGCCCCGCTGGAAAAAGGCGAGCCGGGGCAGTACTTCGTGCCCTTGACCGCCAACCGCCAGGGCGAACGGTTCGTCCTCGAACTGCGCCACGTCCTCCCCAAACCCGACGCCGGAGCCTTCCAACTGCCCGCTTTTCCGGACGACGCCGCCGTCCAGCACGTCTATCTGTCCGTCCACATCCCGAAGCATCTCACGGTCATCGGGACCCTGGGCCCTTGGAACATCGACAACATCTGGGCGCTGAGCGGCTTCCTCACCCTCCGTCCGCGCTCCCGGCTGACTTCCGGCACCCTGGTCAACTGGCTCTTGCAAAGCGCCCCCGTCAATCCAACCGTCACCGATCACCTCAACAACTTTGTCACCGACGGCCAGCCGCTGCTTTATTCGACGCTGCATCCGCCGGCCGGTCCGGCCAGCGCGTTGCGGCTGCGCCTGCGACCGGCCTGGCAGTGCAAAGCCGTCCTCATCATCGCCATTCTCGCCGTCGGCGTCCTGCTGGCCCGAGCCCCGGTTTTCCACCAGGCCCTGGCCCTGGCCTTTGCCGTCAGCGGCCTGGCCCTGCTGGCGGTTTTCCTGCCCAGCCTGACCGTATCCCTGGTTTCCAACGCCGCGGCCGCGGCCGCCCTGACCGTCCTGCTCGGCTGGGGCTTCCGATGGTTCCGGCAACGCCCGGCCCGCAAGCCCGCGCCGCCCCGGCCGAACGGCGACGACCGGCCGCCGGCACCGTCCGGCAAGGCACTACGCTGGCGAAGCGCGGTCGCCCTCGCCGCCGGCGCCGTCGTGGTTTTCTTCCTGCTGCTGGGGCCTTGGCCGGCGCCGGTGAGGATTCTGCTTCTCATCCTGGCCACCGTCATCGCGCTGGTGGCCATCCGCCGGTGGTCGGCCCCGCGCCAGTCCTTGGCGGCCGGCCGCGCCGCCCGTTCGACGGCCGCCCCGGCGGCGACGACGCCATCGCCCGATCGTCCGGCAACGGACGACGACACGCCTCCCCGGACTTGAGGAAAGGAGGCAGCCATGTCAACACTCGCCACCATCTCCGCGGCCTGTCCAGCCATTGGCCAGGCCTGCCGACGCCGCCTTGGCTTCGTCGTGCTGGCCTTCTGGTCCGTCCTGCTCGTTGC
>JAKLHU010000317.1 GCA_022709995.1 Verrucomicrobiota bacterium
GCCACCAGCCCTCTGTCCCAGCCAGTCGTCCCAGCCGTTTCAGTGGTTGCGTCTTCCTCATGGGCTTCCTTGTCGAGTTTGTCCATCGTTGCGTTTCCTGTTCTTCGGCCCTTCGTTCCACCGCCTTTCAGCGGCTTCCTCACTACTATGGCCTCTGCTGACTTCTCCGGCGCTCTCACGCTGGAGACCTCCCCGGGTAAGGTGCGAGAACTTGATTAGCCCGTGCCGCCGGACTCTACACAGCGTGTCTTTCGGTGACTGTTGGATTTCGCGTTCACTAGCACGCTTATCGCCCACGCCATGCCTCACTGTCCGTTCGTATCCCTGCGGTCGTGCCGTTGCCAGGGCTTCTTTCGCCTAACGCCCTCACGGGCGCCTGCTTGCCTTTCGCTACTCTTGTCGTCACTCAATGAGTCCCCGAGTCTCCTCTAATCCGCGGATTGTATGGGAGGGGGGATAGTTCTCGCCCATGCCGGGCACACTAGTTCAGGCTTCAGCCTGCCGCTTTGGATTTAATGGACACATCTATTTTGTGTGTAGGCGCTTACGGCGCGATAATCTGGAACAATGCGGTCTTTTGTTCGGCCAGGTCGAACGAATGGCTGGCGCTGGCCGGCCGGACGGCGTCGGTCTGCAGGTCGCGCAGTTGGGCGGGGCGTGGCAGCGTAATCGTCTTCAGTCCGGGCTTGTCCGTATGCAGCATGACGAAATTCTGGTTGGCGCGCAGGATATCGCCGGTTTCCGAGTAGATATGCACGCCGGCTGAGCGGCAGACTTCACGCAGAAAAGCGGCCTTGGCGGGCGGCAATAGGTACACCGCCCGGCCCCACGGCGTCGTCTTGACCGCCGCCGCCGGCTTGCCGCCCAGCGAGGCCAGGACAGTCGCGTCGCCATCGGCCACGGCAAACGCCGGCTTGTACTTGATGGCGCTGACCACGTCCGGCAGGGAAGTTGCCAAAACGCCGGCCGAGGCGTTCTTCTCCCACGCCGGCTTGCCTTCCAGCTGGTATTTGGCGAAGCTGATGCCGGTCAAAGCGCGCATGTGGTCCGTCGAATTGCCCTCGTCCGAGACATATCCCGGCGCGTACATCCAGACGGCCGTGGCCTGGTTGCGGGACAACTTGCGCTGAATCGCCGCCCGCAAGGCCGGCGGCACATGGAACGCGTTCATGAAAATGTACACCTTGTAGTCCGGCATCCGCGGGTGGTCGATGTCCGACAGCAGATAATTGTCATAGGGCGCGCCGACGCGGGCGAATTCCTTGTCCATGCTGGCCTTGTAGTGCCGGATCACGTCATCCTGGTTGGAATTGGAGTAATAGAAGCTCTTTTCGTCGCGCATGACCGCGATTTCGGCCGCCGGGGTTTTCGGCACGTCCAGCAGTTCGGCGTCCAGTTTGGCCATGCGCTGGATGGCGGTCATGATGCGGTCGGAATGGAACACGGCGCGGTGGATGATCAGGAACCACCAGAGATTGGTGCCATAGATCAGGGAATTGCCGTAGGAGCGCCACAGCACCGCGTCGGTCTCGTCCGGCGTCTCCGTCTTGTGGGTGTCCATGTTGTTGACTGCCAAGTGGGTGCGCAAATCGACCTCGTCCCAGTAGAGCTTGCCATGCAGGCGCAGGCTGGCCGTGAAGCTGCTGATGAAGTCGCCTTCCTGGCCGCCGCGGCGGCGTTCATACGAGAACGGCGAGCAGAAGAAGTCAATGTCCGGATTGGCGATGGAGACGTCCATATTCTGGAAGCCCATGTTGTCGAGTCCGCCGACATACATGGAATAGCCGTAGAAGAAGCCGACCAGTTTGCGGGCGGCGGTGTTGGCGCGGATGGCGCGGGCGATGGCGGCCTGGGCCCGGGTAGTGGCGAAGTTGAGGAACATCCGGTGGTCGACGACCGGCCGGGCGACGGCGAGGTCGCGGAAGACCCCGTCTTCACTGGCTTGCCTGAGGGCCGGACTGGGCACGGCCGCCGTCGCCAAACTGACGGCCGGGTCGTTCCAGGCCTGGCGCAGGGCGTCGTCGGTCCGGTAGCGCTCTTTCAGCCAAGCGCGAAAACGCTGCGCGTGCCCCTCGGAATAGTCGATGAAGCCTTGTTCGCGACCGTACCAGAACCATTCGGAGGCATGGCCGCCGCCCGGGACATAGCCGACGATGTGCTTGGCAAAACGGCTCTTTTCCAAGTGCCGGATGAAGTCGCCATGGACCTGGCAGATGTCCTTGAGCCACCGTTCCGAGCTGAGGGTGACCTGGTTGCTGCGGTTGCCGTGCTCATCCACGGCCAGTTCCTCGGGGTGCTCTTTCAGCCACCATTCCGGCATGTCCATCTTGATGCGCAAGAGCATGCGGATGTTCGGGTTGGCGTCGACCGCGGCTTGCAGACGCGCTTCCAGGCGCGCGAAGTCGTATTGACCCGGCGCCGGCCAGAGGTTGGCGCAGCGCATCTGCGGCCCTTTCGGGTCCTGGGCCGGCCAAGTGTAGTAAATGTCGCTGAAATAGTTGACTCCGGCGGCGGCGAAATCCCGGCCGGCGTTGAAGACGGCGTCATCGCCGCTGCTGTATTGCGGCATCATGCACATGCCGGATTCGCGAATCCCGTCCCGGGCCAGGACCGGCACGCCGCCAAATTCAATCACCGTCATCTCCGGCGAATGGTCCGGCAGCGAACTGGCCGGAATCGCCTTCTCGTATTCCTCGACGATCTTCAACTTCTTCTTGAAGTCAGGGTCGTATTCGTCCAGAAAATTGATTTCCGGTCCGGGGATGGACAGTTTTTCCGTCGAGTAAGCCGGCCGTTGCTCCTGCCAGCGGGCCAGAATAGCGTCTTCCGGCAACGCCGTATTGAAGAAGTCGATGCGGTGAATGAGGCCAAGCAGGTTGTAGCCTTTGAGACCGCCGGCCCCTTCGGAGCAGCCCAGCCAGAGCGGCGTGTCCTGAATGGTGAGCGCCGTTGTCTTGGTCTTCGCCAACGCCACCCGCTCGCCGTTGAGAAACATCTTCAATTCGCCGCGGTTGAAGGTGACCGCCAAAAAATTCCAGCGGTCGGCCTTGGCCTTGGGGAAGTCTTTCATCGGTATGCGCGTGTCCGGCGGGATGAGCAGGTCGTCGTAATTGCGCAGAATGCCGTCCCAGCTGCCGGCGGCGTCCATGAAACCGAACTCCGGCACCTGGTCGCAAAAGCCGAATTTGAAATCGACGGCCTGTGGATCGCGGCTGCGGTCGCCCTTGTAGGCGACCATCCGATAGCCGCCGGCGCCGGACCGCGGCGCCACCCATGTCGCGATCGTCAATTCCTCCGCCCGGAAAGCCAGGGCCTCCGGCTTGATCACCGCGGGCCGAAGCGAATAGTTGAGAAGCGCGTTGTGCTCGCGGGAGTAGGTCCCGCCTTCCACCAACGGATGATCAACGCCGGAAACGCTCAGAAAAGGCGCCGAGGCCGGCGCCGGCGCCTGCGCCCAGAGCAGCGCACTGCTGGCGAATGCCATCGCCGTGAACATCATTCGCATCGTCATGGTCGAGTCTCCCGGAATGGTTGAGGGTGGCAGGATATCCCTGGCAGAGTTTATACGCGTCGCTCTTGTATAACCATATATATTGTATAACAATGGCGCCCATTTTCGTATAACAAAAAAACCGGCCACCGGATGTAATCCT
>JAKLHU010000318.1 GCA_022709995.1 Verrucomicrobiota bacterium
CGCCGCCCACCCAAGGAGTCTGTAACCTGCAAATTGTCCCAGCGGAGCGCCGAGTTGTACACTGACCGATTACACAAATCGCCCCGGCAAGTTCCGGCGCCGGATTGCGCCTTGGTCACATCTGGATTACATTATATGTTTTGAGACATTCTGACCAGCAGCGATCTTGAAGCGGAGCAGTCCATGCCCTATATCAAAGAGCTTATCAATGCCGGCGGCCCCATCATGTACGTCCTGCTGGGCTGCCTCGGCTTGGCGACCATCATCTTCCTGGACCGTTTCTTCTACCTTCACCGCGCCCGCATCGACACCCAGGAATTCCTGCGTGGGCTGTTCAACATCCTCAAGAACGGCAAGGCGATTGAAGCCATCGCCATCTGCGACGACACCAAGTCGCCGATTGCCAACATGGCACGAGCGGTCATCTGCCATTCCGACCAGGAAGAACCGCGCATGCGCATGGCGGTCGACGACACCGCCCTGACCGAAATTCCACGCATGCAGCGCAACCTGAAGTTGCTGGCCTGCCTGGGACAGATCGCCCCCGTCCTGGGCCTGCTCGGAACCCTGATCAGCCTGATGAACATCTTCGCGAAAATACAGGACCAGGGGCATTTCGTCGAAACTATCCAGCTGGCCGGCGACGTCCGCATCGCCCTGATCACCACCGTCGCCGGACTGATCGTCGCCATGACCGTCCAGCTCTTCTATTTTCTCCTGGCCGAACGCATCGACACCATCGTCCAGGAAATGGAGAAGGCGGCCTCTGAAATCATCAACTTTCTGCTGACCCGGAAATTCACCTTGGCCGATTCAGACCCGACCGGCCAGGGGGACGACGGCGACGGCGACGGCGGCGAAGGCGGCGGCGAAGGCGGCGGCGAAGACGGCGGCGAAGGCGGCAAAAACGACGGGGGCAAAAGCCATGGCACGGTGGAAAACTAACGTTGCGGTCATGCCCGGCAACTACCCGCTGGTTGCCCTCATCGACCTGTTTTTTATTCTGCTGATCTTCTTTCTGATCGAGAACAGCGTCGTATTCTGGCCAGGAACCAAGGTCGAGACGTCCCTCGCCCTGCCCCGCACCGCCAATCCCCAGCTCCACGAGGCCGACAAGCTGATCATCACCATCACCCGCTCCGGACAAATTTATTTCAATGAAAAATCCCTCGACTGGCATGGCCTGGAAAAGGAACTCGGCAACCGCGTGCGGGAAAGCGGAATCGCCGCGGCCGGCCGGATGAATCTTCCCCCGGACCAGACGGAAGCCAACCGGCGCCCACCCATGGTCGTGCTCCGGGCCGACAAGGACTTGTCCTATGAAGTCATCACCAATGTCGTCTCCCTGGCCCGATCGCTCGGCCTCGGCGTTTACATGGTGACGGACACCAAAACCAACGACGGCGACCAGCGGCAAAGCCTGACGGATTGATGCGGGCCGGCCCGTCCGGCGCCCGGCCGAGACCCGTTTGACGGCTTCCCAACGGGCATCGCCCGACACCGGCCCGGGACGATGCCAAGCCAGGCCGGGCGGCCGGCGCCTTGAACTCCCCGACCGAGACGACCGCGAACATCTTACCTGTATACAACGGTGATGACTGCCAACAAGGACACAAACAAAAAGCGCGACTGGGAGCCGGTGATCAGGATGTCCCTGGCCATCGCGGTCACGGCAGCCATCTATTTCCCGCTGTTCCTCGTCCAGACCATCGGGACGCCCTTGCCAGCGGCCGTACAGCAGGACGAGGAGGTCAAGGTCGTGGCCCTGCCCCCGTACGCCGAACTTCGGGGCCGGGACCGCCTCGGGAAAAGCCTATACCGGTGGACCGACATCGGCAACCCAACCCTGCTGATTCTGCCCAATTATCAACTCGGCTTCAGCCGTTTCCAACCGGGCCCGCCTTCCCGCGGCACGGCTCCGCCGCCGCCAGTCACCTGGCAGCCAACGCCACAGGCGACGCCGGCTTGGCCGCCCGCCGCCTTGACGCTCGTGCCGCCGCCAGCCGCCCAAACCATGGCGGAGGAATGGCCCCAGGACACAGCTCTCAACCTCCCCGCCACCCCCCCCCGCCGGCCCGTCACCGGCGTCTTCTGGCGCGATGACCGCGGCCGTGCCATCACCGACCCGCCAACGTTTGCCGACGCCGACCTGCAACAAGCCCTCGCCAATGGCCTCCCCAGCCGGATGACCCGCATTGAAATCCAACACCATGCCCAGCTGCCCATCCCGCGCCTCATCATCCGCCAAAGCTGCGGCAATCCCCGGCTCGACGCCGCCATCATGCAGGCACTCCGCGAACGGCTGGAAAAACAGCGCGCCGCCGCCAGATTGACCGACCCGGGCAACCCGGACGAACAGCCGGCCCGCTTCCGCAACTGCGTGCTCGAAGTCGACTGGCGCCTGAACACCACGGCCATCGCCGCCAACAACGCCACGGGAGCCACCCCATGACCGCTCAAATCACCCTCCAGGACGGAACGCTATTCTTCACCATCGGACTGCTCGCCCTCTGCCTGCTCGCATATCTGTATACCGCTTTCCGCGAACGCACCCTGGTCTGGAAAATTTCCTCCCACACCCTGTTTTCCTGCAAAAAATGCGGCCTGGTCATCAGCGTCCGACCGCTGCAGACGCAACCCCGGCAATGCCCGCGCTGCACCGGCCGGCCCGTGCCCTACCGGATCGTTTCGGCCTCAAACCCCAACCGCTGAGAAGCTCCCCAGATGCCGCCTGACGGCCCGGGCGCCGGCTTCCGCCCCGTCAACGCCGCCACCAACCACGCCGGACAAAAGTCATCCTATGCGCATCATCAGCGGCCGTGCGGGCGGCATCCGCCTTACCGCCCCGGCGGGACAAGGCCTCCGCCCCACCGAAGACCGAGTCAAGGAAAGCATGTTCTCCACCATCGGCGACCTGACCGGCAACACCGTCGTCGACTTGTTCGCCGGCACCGGCGCCCTCGGCCTGGAAGCCCTCAGCCGCGGCGCGGCCCAAGTCATCCTGGTCGAATGCAACCGCGAGCACTGCGAGTACATCAACCGCAATCTCGCCAACGTGCTCAAGGCCCTGAGCGCACCGGGTGCACCGGGTGCACCGGGCGCCGCCCGGGTCGTCCAGGCCGATGTCCGCCAGACGCCTGCCCTCCTGGCCACCGTCCGGCCGGACGTGATCCTGGCGGATCCGCCCTACCACCAAGACAGCACCGGCTTCGGAGCCGCCCACCTGCTGACCGACGCCAGCCTGGCCGCATGGGCCGGCCCGGACTGCCTGCTCGTCCTGGAGCACGCCGCGGACGTCGTCCTGCCCTGGCAGCCGTCGTCACCCTGGCAGCTGCTCAAAAACAAGCGCTTCGGCATCCGCGCCGTCTCCTTCGCCAGACTGGCCCGCTGACCGCACCGCCCCCCCCGGCCGCACCGGCGCTCTCCGCCGACACGACGTTTTTTTTCCGCGCCCAACGGAACTATCTTGGCCCAGCCGTGTCCATATTCCCCATTCCCATCCGTGGCTTTTACCATACCATCTAATGTAGTTTATTTTTCGGGCGGCGGGGCTCACCCCGCCGTCTCACCGTCCACAAGGAGGTTGAAACAAGCATGATTAAGGCTCAAAACGTGCAAAAATGGTTCGGGCCGAACCTTGCCGTTGACCGCG
>JAKLHU010000319.1 GCA_022709995.1 Verrucomicrobiota bacterium
TTGGCGCCGCCGACCGAGAAGCTGGTCAGCCCGCACTTGCCGTATTTCCGCACGCCCGGGTCTTTTGACGACGGCGTCGTCATTGGCGAGGGCCGGCTGGAAGGTCGGCCGGTCGCCGTCGCCGCTCAGGAGGGGCGTTTTCTGGGCGGTGCGATTGGCGAGATCCACAGCGCCCGGCTGGTGGGGCTGCTGCGTCGCTGCCTGCGGGTGCGTCCGGCGGCGGTAGTGCTGTTGTTTGACTCCGGCGGTGTTCGTCTGCAGGAAGCCAACGCGGGCGAGATCGGCGTGGCGGAAATCATTCGCGCGGTGCTGGATGTGCGGTCGGCCGGGGTTCCGGTCATTGGCCTGGTCGGCGGTGGTTGCGGCGCGTTCGGCGGAGCTGGGATCATCACCGGCTGCTGCGACGCGCTGGCCATTTCGGAGGAAGGCCGGATCGGCGTTTCCGGCCCGGAAGTCATTGAGACGACGATGGGCGTCGAGGTCTTCGACGCCCGGGACCGCGCTCTGGTCTGGCGGACCTACGGGGGCAAGAACCGCTTCCTGCAAGGCCAGGTGCACGTGCTGGTGGAGAATTCCGTGGCGGCGTTCCGGGAAGCCGCCATTGCGCTTCTTGGCCGTCCGTCCGAATATTCCCTGGAACGCCTGGAGCAGGCGCAAATGGAACTGGAAAAGCGTGTAGCGGACTTTGCCGGCTGCGATGACGCCCATGACGTCTGGCGGCGGCTGGGCTTTGCCGAGCCGGAGCGGATTCCTGACCTGACGGTCGCGGAACTGCTCCGGAAAGGAGGGGCGCAATGACGTTGACGGAATTGCTCGCGCGTCTTTTCCCCGACGGCCATCAGCTGGCCGGCGACAACCGGCTCTTCCACGGCGAGGGCCGCACGCCGACGGGGCCGGTGGCTGTCATCGGCACCGGCGAAAGCACCACGATCGGCATCGCGGAGATAGTGTACCTCGGCCGGAGTTTGCTGCGGGTTCTGCGGGAGACGCCCGGCCGGCCGGTTCTGCTCCTGGTTGACAACAGCGGCCAGAAAATGGCAATGGCGGACGAATTGCTGGGTTTGAACCAGTATATCGCGCATTTGGTGCAAATCCAGGACCTGGCCCGTCGGCGCGGGCATCAGGTCCTGGCCCTCGTCTACGGCAATTCCATCGCCGGCGGCTTCATCGCCTTTGGACTTTGCGCCGGGCAGACTTACGCTTTGCCGGAGAGCAACACCTCGGTGATGAATCTGCCGGCCATCGCCCGGATTACCAAGCTTCCTCTTGAGTATTTGGAGGAAGTCAGCCGGACCGTGTCGGTGTTTGCGCCCGGCGTGGAGAATTTTCTTCGCACCGGTGGGATTGAGGACATCTGGTCCGGTGATTTGAGTCAATGTCTGGCCCGGGCCCTGGGTCGCGACCAGGCCGAAGACCGTCGGGCCGAACTGGGGCTGGAGCGCGGCGGCCGGCCTTTGGCCAGTCAGGTCATCAACAGGATTCGGCATGCTTGATCTGCCACCGTTGTTTCATCGCCACGACATCCTGTATCTTCGCCCTGACGCCGAACTGCACGGCGAGCCCGGGGATTTGGCGATTGTGCGGGACTGGATCGCGTCGGGGCGTCCGGTGATCGTTTGCCGGCCGGGGACGACCTCGGCCGGCATTCATTGCGGGTTGTCGCTGCCGTTCAGCCAGGGCCGTCGGCGCCTGGCCTTCCAGGTGCAGCCGGCTGGGGTGCAGGAACGGCGCGAACTGCCGCGCTGGTCCGAATGCCAGTCCCGTCTGCCGGCGTCGCATCGCTTCCGCCGCCTGGCGCTGCCGGAGGGCCAGGATTCCCGGATTTTCGGCAGCCTGGCCTGGGAAGTCATGACCGGACTGCCCTATCTGCATGCGGCTTCCGATTTGGACGTGCTGTATGAAGTCAAGACGCCGGCCGAACTGCGGCGGCTGCCCTCGGCCTTGGCCTCCGTCGATACCGCAAGTTGCGACGTGGAGGTCGTTTTATGGGACCTGCGGGCGTTTTCCTGGCGCGAATTCTGTTCCCCGGCGAGAGACATCCTGGTCAAGACGGACGATCAAGTTTTCCTGCAGCCGCGTCGCGTTCTGGCCATGACGGCCCCGGCGGCCGAGCAGATTGCGGCGGCGGCCATCGGGGCGTTGCGGGAAGAATTGGCGACGTATCCCAAGCCCGGCCTGGTCAGTCAGGTCGATGCTGGAAGCCATAAAGATATGGACTCCAGTCATTTTCAGGCTACAATCGAGGTTTTGCCTGATTTTTTCCAAGCTTTGGCCGAGGCCGGCGGTCGCGGCGCCGGCTTTTCTGAACTGCAGCGGCTCGGCCAGGCTGCGGAAGCGAGGATGCTGGCGGCCACTGGCGGCGTCAACACGCATCGCGGCGCCATCTTCACCTTGGGGCTGCTGGCGTCGGCGGCCGGGTATCAACGCGCTGGCGGCAGGGAGCAGAGCCTGGGAGACATTGTCCGCGATGTCTGGGGCGGGGCCATTCTGGCCATGCCGGAAGGCGACAGCCATGGCGCCCGGGTTCGCCGGCGGCATCGGACAAGCGGCGCCCGCGACGAGGCCGCCGGCGGCTTCCGGTCCGTGTATCAGCATGGTCTGCCGGCCTTCCGGAGTGTGATTGGAACGGGCGCCGGGATTCGCAACCAAGCCCGGGTGCAGGCATTTTTCGCCTTGCTGGAGCATGTCTCCGACACGACGTTGTGGCATCGGGGGGGTGCCGTCGGGCATGACTTTGCCGTGTCCTCCGCGCGGCAGTTTCTGGCCGCCGGCGGTGTCAGCGCTTCGGGCTGGGCTGGACGTTCACTCGCGATTCATCGCGACTTCACCCGGCGGGGGCTGACTGGCGGCGGAGTGGCCGATTTGTTGGCGGCGACGATTTTCATCGACCAGATGGGGCGGCTATGGCAGGAATAATAGTACTATGTTCAGGGCAGGGCCGGCAGGAAGCGGCCATGCTGGGCAAGCTGCGCGGCTATAGCGAGGCCAGAGCCATGGAGGCCGAAGTCCGTGCGCACGGCGCCTTGCCGGCGGATTTGGAAGATCCGTCCAGCCTCTATCGCAACGACTGCGCGCAGCCGCTGATCTGCCTGTATCAGGCGATGGTCTGGGCGGTGGTCAAGGCGCGCCTGCCGGAACCGGAGCTGTTTGCCGGCTATAGCCTGGGCGAGTTGTCGGCCTACGGCTGCGCCGGGCAGCTGGCCTGGCCTGACGTGGTCAAGCTGGCCGGCGTGCGGGGGCGTTTGATGCAGGCGGCAGCGTCGTCGGCATCCGGTCAGGCCATGGTTGCGGTTTTGGGCTTGTCGCTTCCGGCATTGGCGGCGGTGGCGAGAGCGCATACGGCTTTTCCGGCGATCATCAACGGCAAGGATCACGTCATCTATGGCATGCCGGCGGAGCGGGCGGCCAGTTTCGTCCGGGCGGCGGCGGAGTCCGGGGCGACCCGGACCGTGCTGTTGCCGGTGGCGGCGGCGGCGCACACGCCGCACCAGGCCGGTGCCGCCGCCGCTTTTGCGCAGGAGTTGCGGCTGGTCGCGCATCATCCGTCCGGACGCGCGGTGCTGTCGGGTGTCAGCGGCCAGAAGATTTGGGGTCGGGAAGAGATGATTGCCGCCTTGAGCGGGCAGATTCGGCAGACGATTGACTGGCAGG
>JAKLHU010000032.1 GCA_022709995.1 Verrucomicrobiota bacterium
CTCGCGGGCCGTCTTCTTGCTGGTGCGCCGGGCGACTTCCAGGGCCGATTCGAAAAGTTGCTTTTCGCGCTGCCCCGCGTCCTGGTCCAGGGGCAGCGGCGGCATGCCGCGATTGGCGAACAATTCATCGACGCCGGAGAAGAGCATGGCCTTGCCGAGGGCGACGCCCTGGGTGATCGCCCTTCCGGTCAGCGATTCGTCGCTCAGATAAGCGGCCTGGGCCGGCCGCTTGGTCTGGAAAGGGATGACCTGGCGCAGGTCGTTTGTGTTATGGCTGGCCATGATCGTATGCAGGATGAAGATGGCCAGCGACGGGGCCAGGGCTTCCGCCTGGGTGGCAATCTGCTTGGCGAAGCGCCGTTTTTCCTTGCGGGCGAGGGCCAGGGCGCCGATCGTGGTTCCGCCGACGACCAGGGGCACGGCCAGAAAGCCATGCAGGAGGTCGTTGGCCTCGTTCGGCATCGGATAGTGCTCCGGATGCTGGCAGCGGTCGGCGACATTGACCGTGGTGTTGGTGCGCACGGCCAGGCCGACCAGGCTGCGGTCGGTGCTGAACGACCAGTTTTCCAGCCGGTGGTCGTCCAGCCCGTGCACAGCCACGAGCAGCAGTTCGCCGGTTTCCTTGCGGTACACGAAGATGCCGCAGGCCAGGGAGCCGACTTGCTCGGCAATGCACTTGGCCATCAGCCGCAGGCCAGACCGGGGATCCGTCGTCTGAGCGATGATCTCACTTATCCGCCGTAACATGATGAGTTGTTCCTCTGCTCGCGTCACGTTGTTTCGGAAGGGCGCCTTTCTGGACATGCTCCTGCTTCGGCCATGCCGGGCCGGGCAGAAACTGGTCCGAGCGGCGAACATGGTGCCTGGGCTTTCCGGCTGGCGTCGCGGCCAGGAGCCGGAGGGATGCGCTGATTCAAGCTGGGAAAAACTTGGGTTTGGCTGGAAAGCAGCCGGCGACTGTAAGCCGGATTCTGTGGACCACGCCGAAGCGTGGAACGACGACCATTCATCTAAGCGACCGATACCCGGGACTGTTCCTGCTTGCGCAGGGCGGCGCGGGCCACGCCTCGTCCTCTATTTGGTCTTGCACCGGAAGGGGTTTACCTGGCCCCCGTGATCACTCGCCGGGGCGGTGGGCTCTTACCCCACCTTTTCACCCTTGCCGGACCGCACTGGCGACTGGCGTCGCCAGCATGTTCCGGCGGTATGTTTTCTGTGGCACTGTCCTTTCCGCGACATCTGGTTCGCGGCATCCGGCTTTTCAACCGGACTTCCCGCCCTGTGGTGTCCGGACTTTCCTCCCCGCCAAGGCGGAGCGGCCGTCCATCGCCGACTGCGGTTATAATTTAATGCATAGATATCTGATTGCCATTCACAACGGCTGAAACAACGATGATTCACGGCAATCGGTCACCCATTGATAATGGCGGTCCTAGTGGCCAGGCGCGCCAAGGTGGCGCCTCAGACCCTGAGGCGCTCAAGCGTTGACTCCTCTATCGCTCAATTCTCAATGGGTGACCGATTACCCAGAGACGGCACGGGCCAAAGGCGGCACGGGCCAGAGACGGCACGGGCCTGAGGCAGTGCAATGCCCCTCCCGTTCTTTACCGTTTGCTTTCTGGTCAAGGCGTTTGGCGACGTTGATTGACGAGCCCGGGCTTGGAAGCCCGGGTCGCCGTTCGCCGTTCGCATGCCGAGGCGGCACTCGCTCCCGTCACAGCTGCAGCATCTGCCGGTAGCTGGCGATTTCGCGCAAGGCGCTTTCGACTTGGCGGATTTTCCACTCCAGGTGCCACTTGTCGCAGACGTATTCCATGCTGGGCTCCCAGCCCAGGCGAGAGTCCTGTTCGACAATCGGCACCGTCGCCCGGGCATTGGCGATTTCCGCCCCGGCCAGTTCCTCCAGCTGCGTCAGCACCTCCAGCATGACCTTCGCCTCCGAAGACGCCTGCAACTTGACGTTGAGCAGCCACCAACGCTTGATGTTGATGACCGTGTCAATCGAACGCCGGATGAAGGCCCCCAGCAGGAACAGCTCGTCGCCGCGGTCGCGCTTCCGGGCCGGAATCTTGACCAGGGCCGCCTCCAGAAGCCGCAGCCCATCCTCCCAGATCTCCCGCATGCGGGCCAGGCGCTCCAGGTCCTGCGGGTAGCGCAGCGGCCCGGGCGACTGGTTCTCATTTTCAAACGGCTGATACAAGGTCTTGACGATCCGGCCGCCGAAATGCGCGTGCGGCGCCGCCGGAAACTCGATTTCCTTCTGGCCCATGGTGCGGGTGATGTTCGGCTGGAAAATGAACGGATAGGCCGGCCCGACCCGCCACGGGCCGTACTGGTCCTCATTCGAGGCGACGTAGAAGTCCATCGCCTCGGCCCACCGTTGCCAGACCCGGAGAATGTCGGCCGCGGCTTCGGCGCCATAATCGCGACGCGCCAGCTGTGCGAGCAACGCTTCCAAATTGTCCGCTCGCGGCTGCCAATAGCTCGCCTTGCGCAGATCAAGGATGACGCTCGGCCACCAGCCATAGTGATGCGTCTCATACAGGCGATCGAGGCCCCAGTCCCGGCGCGCCTGCTCCAGCACTTCCAGGCGCTTGATCCAGCGATGCGGCGTCGGCACATACGGCACCGTACCGAAGTCCCAGGTGGCGCCGGCCGTGTTCGTGGTCGCGCTAAGGCGAATGCCAAGCTGATGCGCCGCCGCGGCCTCGCTTTGAAAGTAATAGCCGGGCTCGACATCGGAAATCGTGTAGTCCATGGTCGGGCAGCTGAGCTTGCCGATGCGCTTCGGCCGGAAGATCTCGTAGGTCACCTGCAAGGTAACGTCTTTCGGCAGGCATTCCAGAAAGCGGCGTCGTTGCTCCAACGGGCTGTAGCCCCAGTTGTAGGTGCTGAAAATGATCTCCGCATCCGGCTTGACGCGGCGGATGGCGTGCTTGATGCAGTTGATGTAAGCCGGGTAGTCCTGGCAAGGCCACCATCCCGGGCTGGGCCGGGTGTCGGGGATGCCGTCCTGCACGCTCTCGCGCCAACGCTTGCCCGTCGTGTTCGGGTCGCGGCTGGGAAACTCCAGCGACTCGCCGACCAGGCCGATGCCGCAGGCGCCCGGATAGCGGCGGAACAGCTCGCCGTAGATGCGGTCGAAAAACTGCTCCGCGTCGGGGTCGTCCGGGTGCTTGTAACTGGGCATGTAGCTGTAGAAAAACGTGTCCAGGCCGTATTCCGCCGCCCGTTGAATGATGTCATTGATGTCGGTGTAGCCGCGGGCCGTCTTTTCCAGGTCCTTGACAAAGACCTCAATGGTGTTGAAGCCGGCGTGGATGATGGCATTGAGCTGCCAGTCCGGATAATCGTCAATGCCGGACCCGGAATGCACCCGCCGCAGCGCTATCAGCGGCGTGCGGGTCGCCTTCCCCAACGGCAAAATCGGCGCTTCCCGCAGATTCATCTGGTCTTCCAGATGGACGGCGCCATTCCACAGCCCCGGCAACTCCATGCCCTCCAGAACAATGCCGTCGCCGGCAACGGCCAGACGGAACGCCCCGCGGACAGTCTCGCCCGCGCCAGCCGGACGCAATTCCAAGCGCAGCTCCTTCCGGCCGCCGCCCGACCCAACCTTGACCAAAGGCAACGACAATTCCATGCTGACAAAAAAGTAATCCTGCAGGTCACGGGCCACCCGCCGCACCGTCTCCGGCGCCGACGCCGGCACCGCAATGGCCCAGCTCTCGTCCAGCATCAGCTCGCCTTTCCCGGCCACGACGCCGACCTCACGGCGGCCGGGACGGTGCACCTGACGCATGCGATCCCGAAATTCGTAATGACGCTCCTGTCGCATGAAAAATCCCCCTTTGCTGAACATGACCAAAAAATCCGTATAATGCGCCCTGTCGGAACGGCAAAAAAACAAAGCCAGAGTATATTCATAAACAAAACAATATAATACCATCGAGGCAAAACGCGCCACCCGCCATCGAAAGTGCCGGTTTGCACGTAAACGGTCAGTGTACAACCCGGCGCTCTGCTGGGACAATTTGCAGATTACAGGCTCCTTGGGTGGGCGGCGGCGTATGTAGTTCAGGCTTTAGCCTGCTTCCCATTCCCCGGTTATCCGGCCATGTAACATAGGAGCCATGGATAACTGACGCTCATAAGGAGTCAACGCTTGGGCGCCTCAGGGCCTGAGGCGCCACCTTGGCGTGCCAGGTCACTAGGACCGCCATTATCAATGGGTGACCGGTTACGTCGGTTGCCGATTTTGTTTCTGGCGTCGGTTGCGCGAACGGAAACGGCGAGTGATATTACACGGATGTTCCAGTGCCGCCGTTCAGCGGAAACATGATGCGCAGGCGGTCAGGCAGACAGGATTTCAAACCAACGCCGGTTGCGTGCAGTCGGCGGGACGGAGGCGTTCATGCGGTGTGACAGGCGCGAAAAGTTTTGGTCATGGCTTTTTGCGGCCATGCTTTTCTCGGCGTGCGGCGGCATGCTGCAAGGTGCTGATTTGACGCTGGTGGAGAACAGCGCGTCGCGGATCGGCGCCGTGGTGGTGGCCAAGGCCGCGCCGGCCAATGTCCGGCACGCGGCCAGGGAATTGTCGCGCTGTCTGGAGAAGGCGACAGGGAAGGCGGCGCCGGTGGCCGCGGAAGGCGAGGCCCTGCCGCCCGGGGTGGCGATATATCTGGGCGCGTGTCAGGCCAATGCCGCGGTCGGACTGCCGGCGGCCGGCTGGGGGCTGCATCAGGGACGGATTGTGGTCACCGAACAGGCGGTGCACATCGCCGGCAAGGACGATGCCGGTGAACATTGGCGGCCGAGCATCAGCCTGGGCACGCTTTTCGCCACCTATGACTTTTTGGAAAAGCAGCTTGGCGTGCGGTGGCTCTGGCCCGGCGATCTTGGCGAGGTCATCCCGCCGCTGGCTGACTGGCGCCTGCCGGCTGGCGCCCGCGACACCAGGAGCCGGTTGCTCTCCAGCCTCTGGCGGGAAAGCAACAACAAGCAGCACGGCTGGACCAGTGACGAAAGTCGAAAGAAATACTTTCAGGAACAGGGCGTATGGCTGCGGCGTCACCGTTTTTCCTGCGACCCGCCGCGTTTTCAGCATGGCCATGCCTTCATCCATTATTTCAGCCGCTTCGGCAAGGACCATCCGGAATTTTTCAGTCTGCTGCCGGATGGGACCCGGCGCTCGAATCCGTACAATTGGAGCCACGGCTCGCCTTCCTGCGTCAGTCTCTGCGTCAGCAATCCGCAGCTGGCCGAGACCGTGGTGGCCGAATGGCAGGCCAAGGCGCCGCGGCCGGCCACGATCAATTTGAACGAGAACGACACCGGCGGCGAGTGCGTCTGCGAGGATTGCCTGACGGCGGACCATTCGTCGCGTTCGAATGCGGAGCGCCTGGCGGCGGCGACCGAGCTGTTCAACCGGAAGGAAAAAGGCTGGGAAAAAGCCATTGGGTCGGTGTCCGACCGCTACTGCCAGTTTTTTTTGCGGGTGCAGGCGTTGGCGGATAAAGTCGACCCGGCGCATTGCATCATGGGGCTGATCTATGCCAATTACAGCGAGCCGCCCTCGGACATGATCAAGCTCAATGACCGGATCGCGCTGCGGTTCTGCCCGCCGTTCATGTATCCCTGGACCGATGAGAAGGTCGCGCAATACAAGGACATCTGGGCGGGCTGGGCGAAAACCGGCGCCAAGCTGATGTTCCGGCCGAATTTCACCTTGGACGGGACCTGCTTCCCCGTCCAGTACCAGGATGTCTTCTATGACCTGTTCAATTTTTCCGCCGAACACGGCATGGTCGCCTCGGACATGGACAGCTTGACCGGGCATTTCGCCGCCCAGGGGCTGGTGAATTATGTCATCGCCAGCCTGAATCACGACGGCGACAGTTCCCTGGCTCAGCTGGAGGACGACTTCTTTTCGGCGTTTGGAGCGGCGAAGAATCCTATCCGCGAGTATTTCGACTATCAGAAGCAGGTGACGATGAAGAGCGGGTTCAAGAGTCCATTTACGGACGACAGCATCGAGGGCGGCATCCTCTATCTTGATCTGTTCCTGGTCGCCGACCGGCTGTTCACGCCGCCGGTCATGGCCCAAAGCGCCGCCATTCTGGACCGCGCCCTCGTCGCGCCCGGACTGGACGATGTCGGTCGGCAGCGGGTCGAATTCGTCCGCAGCGGTCTGGAGCACATGCGGCTGCTGATGGCGGCGCAGGCCGAGTTCCGCCTCTATAAGGAGAGCCGCGACCTCCGGCAATTTGCGGCGGCCGTGCGGCGGCTGGACGCGTTCCGGGCTTCGATCGAGCATACCAACGCCTTGAACATGAGCAATTTGCGCCGTCTGGAGGACCGACATTGGCCGGAACGGGGCAGTCTGCGGGCGACGGCGGACAACTCGCTGCCCCTGCAGGGCTGGAAAATCGTCTGGGACCCCGAGGAGAAGGGCGTTGCCGAAAAATGGCATGACCCCGGCTTTGCGTTGACGGCGGCTTTGGCCATCAGCACGGATTCGCATTGGGAAAAGCAGCCGGCCGGCCTGGCCTGGGAAAAGGAACACGGCGGCAGTTTCCGCGGGGTGGCCTGGTATTTCAATGATCTGCCGGACGCGGCTGGCCCATTGCCGAATCCCGGGCTGTATTTCGGGGCAATCGACGGCGCCGCGACCATCTACGTGAATGGCCGGGAAGTGCATCACCGGCCGTATCCGTTCCAAGGCAACACGGAATCGTGGAAAGAGCCGTTTTCCATTCGGTTGCCGGCTGGTGTTCTGCAAGCGGGCCGGAACCGCCTGGCCGTCCGGGTGGAAAAGCGCATCGGCTTGAGCGGCATCTGGCGGCCGGCCTTTTTCATGTTTGGGGACTGGCAGTAGGACGGAGCCGCAGTGCGCCGGGCGCTTCCGGAAAACCGGGGCACGGCGACGCCGAGACCGGTGTCCGCGAGCGCGAGACCGGCGATCCCGGCGGCTGGCACGGACAATCTGGGCCGTTGCTCAACGCCTTGCGGCCGGCGGCGTTTCGGCTTGAACAAGCATGGATTTTCAACATTCAAGGCAGGAGAAGGCGCGATGCGGCATGGAAAAGTCTTGTGGCCGGGACTGATGGCGGTTCTGGTATTGGCCTGTCGGGCCGGGGCGGCGGAAGTGCGCTTTGAAGCGGAAGACGTCCTGGTCAACCGCGAGGCGCTGATACCGGAAAAGTCGGCGCCGGACAAGTGGACGTTGTGGAGCACGGACGTCAACGCGCAGGCCTGGTCGGGCCGGGTCGTGGTGCGGGCGCCGGCGGTGCAGGCCGACCGCGAGCGCCCGGAGGATGGGGCGCCGCCGTTGCTGGTCCGGCTGCCGATTCCGGAAGCCGGCGTCTACACCATCAGTTTGCGCGGCGGCAACCGGCCGCTCGGCCTGTCCGTGGATGGCGGTCAGACCTGGCGCCGCTTCGGGCAGGGCATCATCGTCCGGGCGGCGACCTTGCCGGCCGGGCCTTTCGAATGCTGGTTCGATGACCGCTATGCCGCCGAAGAGCCGCGCGAGCGCGGCAGCGGCTATCTCGATTATTTCCTGGTCGACCGCCTTGAGCATATCCGCGACAATCTGGCCAACCCTGATTTCGAGGCTGGCGAGCCGGGCCAGGTTCCCGTGGGATGGATCTGGTGGCATCGCGATCAGCTGGGCGAAGGCGTCGTCACGCCCGAAGCGCACGGCGGGCGCGCGGCTTTGCGCATCAAAACGCCGGAAGGGCGCGACTGGGCTCTGACCAATACGTATTCCATCGCCGTGCAGCCCGGTGAGTATTATCTTCTGACCGGGTGGGGCAAGACGGTGTCGGGCGTCAAGGCCGTTGTCAGCGTCGTCGGCAAGAAAAATGGCGCGGTGGCCAACTGGGCCATTGCCCGCGCCAATGCCCGGGGCCAGGACTGGCGCCAGTTCCGGACGCAGGTGCGCATTGCCGACGGCATTGATGAAATCCATGTGCGGGTGACCGGCGGCGGCGCCTGCGAAGCGCTGCTTGACGACTTGGCGTTGACCCGCATCGAGGCGCCGGTGGTCCCGCCGCCACCGCCGCCGATCGAGGGCTTTGCGCACGAGCGGGTGATCGAGCCGATGGGCCGCGGCGTCGTCGCCCAGACCGTGCCGGACGGCGTCTATGTCAGCTGGAGACTCTTGCGCGACGACCCGGCGGAGATCGCCTTCGACGTGTTCCGGCGCCTGGACGGCCAGGAGCAGAAGCTGAACGCGGCGCCGATTCGGCAGACCTGCGACTTTCTGGATCAGGACCCGGCCGGCGCCACGGCCGTCTACCTGGTTCGCCCGGCGCCCGGCGTTGTCGCCGCCGCCGGTGAGACCCGGGTGTGGACCGCGCCGGACGCGGCGACACAGCCGTACCAGAGTTTTGCTCTGAGCGATCCGGAACACCGGGTCCAGAAAATCGGCATCGGAGACTTGAATGGCGACGGCGTCTATGACTATGTCGTGAAGCACCCCATGGAAAATGTCGACCCATGGGAAGTCGTCTGGTACAAGTCGCCGGACACGTACAAGCTGGAGGCGTTTTTGAGCGACGGCACCCGGCTGTGGACGCGCGACCTCGGCTGGGCGATCGAACGCGGCATGTGGTATTCGCCGTACATTGTCTACGATTTCAATGGCGACGGCAAGGCCGAGGTGGCCGTCAAGATGGGCGAGGGCGACCCGCGCGGCGAAGATGGCCGCGTCACCAGCGGGCCGGAATGGCTGGTGATCCTGGACGGCATGACCGGGGCGGACATCGCCCGCGCCCCCTGGCCGTCACGGGAACCGTTTGAAAACTACAACCTCAGCTGCCGCAATCTGCTGATCGTGGCGTATTTGGACGGGCGGACGCCGTGCGTCGTGGCTCTGCGCGGCACCTACGGCGCGCAGCTGGGCGAGGCCTGGCAGCTGAAGAACGGCAGCCTGGAGCGGCTCTGGAGCTACGACAACGAGCAGTTCGCCGGCTGCTGGGGGCAGGGCGCCCACACCAATTACGCCTTGGACGTCGACGGCGACGGCCGCGACGAGATCGTCCTGGGCAGCGCCGTTCTCGATGACACCGGCGTGCCCTTGTGGACTACCGGCAAGGGACATCCCGACGGGGTGTTTGTCGGCGACTTGCAGCCCTGGCGGCCGGGCCTGGAAGTGGCGTATGTGATGGAAGCGCGGCAGGCGGAAGGCGGGTTGTGCATGGCCGACGCCGCCACCGGAAAACTGCTGTGGAAGCTCGGCGCGCCGACCTCGCATGTCGACGGCAAGGGCACCTGCGCCGACCTCGATCCGCGCTATCCAGGAGCCGAGCTGGCCGGGGCCGACATGCGGATTCTTGAACCGGGGACCAACAAGCGCGGCCTGCACAACGCCTGGCTGTTCACGGCGGCCGGCGAATTGCTCTACGAGGGCCCGGACATGCCCTACCGGTTCGGAATCTGGACCGCATACTGGGACGCCGACCTGCAGAAGGAATTGTGCCGCGGCAAGATGATGGATCCGGATGGCGGCGAGGTCGGCGGCCAATACCAGGGGTCGCTGCTGCTGGTCGCCGACGCGCTCGGAGACTGGCGCGAGGAAATCTTCACGACCAGCAACGGCGAATTCCGTATCTATTCGACGCCCTTGCCGGCCATGGACCGCCGCGTCTGCCTGATGCAGGAGCACAACTACCGTCTGCGGATGGCGTCCAACGCGATGGGCTATGTCACCGAGGCGTTGCTGCCGTATGATCCGGAGGCCGAAGCGCCTAACCTGAATCTGACTTTCCAGGGCCAGGACACGGCGCCGTCGTTGCAGGTCGTGGCCGTCGCCTCGCGGCGCCAGGCCGTCCAGGGCCGGGTGGTGCTGACCGGCGAAGCCGGCGTGCGACTGACCCCGGCGAGCTTTGCGGTTGAGTTGCCCGCGGGCGAGCGTCTGGTTCAAAAGGTGGCCCTGGACCTGCCCGACGGCTACCGCGGACTGGTGCGCGCGCAGTTCGAGGCGGGCGGCGGCGTGGTGCTGCGCGGCCAGGCTCCGGTGCGCGGCCAGAAAAAGGCCATGACCGAAGGCCTTTTCGTGGAGGCGGAATCGTTCGCCGGCCAGGAAGGCGGTTCGGTGCAGGTGCGTGACGACAAGCCCGGGACCCGCGGTCAGTCGATATCGCATTGGGATGCGGCGGGCCATCGGCTGACCTGGCAGGTGAAAGTACCGGAGGCCGGCCGCTATCGCTTGCAGGTCCGTTATTGCAATCCCGCCGGCGCGCGGCGGGCGCTGGTTGTTTCCGGTCGCGAATACGGGCCGTTCACGCTGCCGGGCACCGGGGGCTTTGGCCAGACCAGCTTGGAGTGGGAGCACGCCGGCCCGGCCGGGGCGGACGGCCAGCCCCTGACCTTTGAACTGGCGGCCGGAACGCATGCCATCGTCATGGAAAACATCGACGGCAAAGGCTGCAATCTCGATTACCTCGTGCTGGAGAAGGAGAAATGACCCTGGCCGCCGAATCGTCCCCGGTATTTTCTCCGGCGCTGCCGTTCCGCCGCTGTCACGGAAGGGCGTGACAGCACTGTGGCGGCTGGGACCACGGCGACCAACCCCAAGACGTCGTTTTTTTGTAATAGGTCAGCCATTGATAACTGAGTGATATAGTAGTCAACGCTTGGGCGCCTCGGGGCCTGAGGCGCTACCTTGGCGCGCCAGAACTCTACGACCGCCAGGTGCAATGGCTCCTATGTTAAATGGCCGGATAACCGGGGAATGGGGAGCAGGCTAAAGATAATGTGTTAAAGTCAAGCCGTTTTT
>JAKLHU010000320.1 GCA_022709995.1 Verrucomicrobiota bacterium
CCGTCTTGGCCTGGTCGGGCGCCGTCAGTTTCAGATTCTGCAGGATGAGCACGTCGAAAGGCTCGATTTCGCCGAGGGCGGCGCCGCTCATGTCAATGGCCTCGAACTGCTCGGGCATGGCCGCGTTGAGAAATTTCGAGATGGCGAATCGGCGCTGTCCGCTGACGAAGACTTTTTTGGCGTCAGGGCGGGTGAAGGCCGGTGGCGGCTGGACGGTGGTTTCGGGGGGGACGTCGTCCAGCGTGATGTTGTTTGGCGCGCTGTTGTTCCGCCGGATGGCCTGGTTGGCGCGAGTGAAGGCTTCGCAGTAGGCGTCGAGGAGTGGCGAGTCGAGCGGCACGCCTTCGAAGAAGATCCAGTAGCCGGCGCCCCCGGCGGCGGCCAGGCGCATGGTCAGGTCGAAAAGTTCCGGGGTGCTGCCTTTGACGGCCGGGTCCAGTCCGGCCAGGAATTGGGTTCCGGGCGCAAGTTTGGCGGCGGTTTCGGCGCCGTTTTTGACCAGGGCGGCGACGTGTTCGCGGGCGCCGTCGAGGCTCAGGAAGGTCTGTCGTTCGTAGGTGGTGGCGCCGGCTGCGTAGACGGGTATGCCGGTTTCGGTCAAGGCCCGGGAGAACTCGGTCAGGAAGGGCGTTGAGATCATCGGGTAGATGAAGGTCTGGAAGTCGGGCCGGACGGCTTTGACTTTGGCGGCCAGTTCGCGGCCGCGGCGCTGCCAGAGCGCATATGTCCATTCGCGGAAGGCCGGGTGGTCGGCGGCGGCTTGCTTGCCGGTGGCGGCTGTGAAACGGGCCAGAGACTCGGGGTCGAAGGACAGGTCGTAGGGGTACATCACTTTGGGCGCGGCATAGTGCTCGAAGTCGAGGAAAATGCCGAGATTGGGGGCGGGTATGGCGGCGGCCTGGAGCAGGTGCTGTTCGAGCTTGTCCCAGAAGACGTCGCAGTTGGGGGACAGCAGCGGCGAGGATTGGCCGCCGGCGTTGGTCAGGCGATAATCGGCGCCTGCGTCGTCCTCGTTCGGGAAGGTGCCGCGCAGCCAGGGCAGGAAAGCCAGGCCGTGCTGGCGACAGAGGTCGAGGTCGCGCGGGATGAGGCCGTTGTCCGGCGTGCTCCAGCGCGGGCTGATGACGTTGAAGCCCATGGCCTTGAGGCGGGCATAGTCGTCGTTCGACAGCGTCTTGCCGTCCGGGCGGGAAAACACTTTGTCAATCAAGATGCGGTATGGTTCCCGGGCCTGGGTTTGCCTTTGAGCCTGGACTTGGACTTGGGCTGGGGCTGGGGCCTGCTCTTGGACTTGGATTTGGACTTGGGCTTGGATTTGGATTTGGGCCTGGGCCGGAACCAGCAGAGGCACGAGCAGCAGGGCGGCCGCCAGCAACCGGCGGGGTGAGGGAAGATGGGGTGTGGACATGAAGGTGATTCTCCTTGGCAGGATCCGTGACGGACGAAAACGTCGTCGTCAGTTTGCGCTTAGAGTCAGGGTCGTGGTGCTTTCCAGGCCGGTGAGGATGTCGCGGACCAGGATGGTCCAGACGCCGTTCTTCCGGTTCAAGCCCAGGGGGATGGCGGTAGTGAGCAGGCCATCGGAGGCGGCCAGGTTTTGCCGCCAGGGGGGGAGGCTCAAACCGTCCGGGTCCGTGAGCTGGCAATGGAGGATGTGCCGTCCCAGGGGCGCGGTCGGTTCGGTGGCGGCCAGGGTGGCGGACACGGTTAGCCGGCCGGGGGTGTTTTCGCGGGCGGCCACTTCCAGGCGTTCCAGTTGATAGGGCAGGGCGGCGATCAGGGTCGCGTCCCCGGGTGCCATGGTCAGCGCGGCCGTGTCGGAACGGCCGAGGAATTGCCGACGGCGCACGTCATAGAGGTAGGCGGGGGCCGTCAACTTGAGGCTGGCGGTTTCGGTCTCGGTGGAGCGGCGGAAGTCGCGGATAAAGCCGTGGACGGCGATGTCGCCGTGGCGGAAGGTGTTCAGTTCAAAGCAGCGGGGGGGCTTGGCCGGATCGGCCGCCAGCACGGTGGCGGGGCTGCTGATGCCGGCGGCGGCGGTGATCTGGGCGAGCAGAGCGCGCATGGCGACGTCATATTCCGGCAAGCGGAAGTTGAGGTAGACGGTCAGGCCTTTGCCCAACGGCCGGACGAAGACCGCCGGGGTGCCGTCAGCGTGGGTGGCGACCGGCACGGCCGGATTGGCATCGGCCGGGACCAGTTGTTCGCGGCCGATGGCGGCGATGACGGCGCCCGGGGCGCCAATGCCATTGAGGGTTCGGTTGATGGTCACGTTTCCCGGAGCATAGTCGATGGCGGCGTCGGCGGGCCGCTGGATCCCGAAGAGGCGGGCGAGCGGCTGGAGGCCGGCCGCATAGGGCGTGCCGTGCGCGTCGGTGCGCAGACCGCGCAGGTCGGCGAGAATGACGCCGCCATTGTTGACGAAGTCATAGAGGGCGGAGGTCAGTTCGGGCGGGAAGGCGACAGCGAAAGGCAGCAGGAGCAGTTTGCGTCCGGCCAGGCCGGCGCCGTCGAGGACTTGCGGGTCGGCGATGTAGTCGGCGCCCAGTTGCAGTTCATTCAGGTGCTGCCTCAGGTCGAGGGCGGCGCGGAAGTGGGAGCCATAGCTGTCGGTCCCGGGGCGTTCGTTGGGCTCCGGCTGGTCGGCGGACGATTCGCACCAGGCGACCAGGGCGGAGGGGTGCGACCAGAGGATGGCGGTGGCGGCCCGGTCGCGCTGGTATTCGAGGAGGAGTTTGCCGACGCCGCGGGTCAGGTCGGCGAGGGAGTCCTTGACCGCCAGCCCGAAGGGAGTCGGGGCCTGGTCGGGGGCGAGCAGCGACCAGGAGACCATCCGGTCGGTGTCAAAGGAATTGGTGGCGAAGTAGCTGGCGCCGCCGGCGTCGTGGAGGGCCAGCCACCAGCATTCGTAGCGGGCGGCTTCTTCGGAGTGGTTGTAGCCCAGCCAGCCGTAATTGGGGAATTTGGGCGGGGTGAAGGAGCGCCAGAGTTCAAAGATCGCCTTGTGTCCGGAGCCCTTGATGGCCTCGGAGTATTCCTGTCCCCAGCCGAAGTTGGTCTGGGTGGCGAGTTTCCAGTAGTCGTTGCCGCAGAAGGGAGTGACGCCGAAGGTGTTGGTGTGTCCGACCGGGGTGCCGGGATTGGTGGCGTGGTAGGAGTCGGTGATGAGGCGGCAGGCCGCGATCCAGAGGTCGGTCATGTAGGTGCGGAAGTCGACGAAGGGGGCGAAGTTATGTCGCTGGCGGACATCGGCGGTGCGGGTCGGCATGACCTCGACCCAGTCGGCGTACGCGGTGTCCCATTGGTGGTTCAGGGCGGCGAGGGTCGGGTAGATTTTTCGCAGCCAGGTGCGGAAGCCGTCCTGGCAGCGGGGGCAGAAGCAGAATTCGGTGACTTGATGGTGCGAGGACAGGAAGGCTTCGTCGGTGATGCCGGCGCCGACATAGCCGAAGGGGCGATGTTGGGCGCCGGCCAGGGCGCCGCGTTCGCGGATTTCGGTCTGGACGCTCGGGTCGTTGTAGCAGCGCGGGCGGATGCCGTCGTCGAAGTGCCGCGTTTCGCGGAAGAAGGCCGAGCTGATGTAGCCGGCGGCGGCCATGCCGTTTTCGGTTAGGGCGTAGCCCTGGCCAGGGAAGTCGACATTTTGGCC
>JAKLHU010000321.1 GCA_022709995.1 Verrucomicrobiota bacterium
CGCTCCGCCGGCTTCAGACTCGAAAAACGATCACGGATCGGCTGCCAGATTTCCTCGGCCCGGGCCTGCAACGTCTCAGCACTGTGTTCAGTCATGACATCACTATCCTAAAACGGTGAAAAACAACTCGTTCCATAAATCCTCGCCCGCAAGGGCGCCCGAGAGCCGCGGCGGCACTCACTTCTTGTCGACGGCCTTTTGCAGTCGGCAGCCGCCGTCATGCGCGTGCTCGGCCATCCGGCGCTCCTGGCTGCGATACGCCCCCAGGCGCTTCATCATGCCGTCAAAATCGACTTTCAAACCGTCGAACTCCGGCCCGTCGACGCAGACGAATTTGGTTTCGCCGCCGACGGTCACTCGACAGCCGCCGCACATGCCGGTGCCGTCCACCATGATCGTGTTCAAAGAAACGATGATCGGCACCCCGAAAGGCCGCACCGTCTCGGTGCAGAATTTCATCATGATCGGCGGGCCAATCGCCACCGTCAAATCGGGCTTCGGCTCAGCCTCGCACAATTCCTTCAACGGCGCCGTCACCAGCGCCTGGCGGCCGGCGGAGCCGTCGTCCGTGCACACGATCAGTTCATCCGCAAAGGCTCGCAATTCGTCCTCCAGAATCACCAGTTCGCGGTTGCGGGCCCCGATAATGCAGGTGAGATGATTGCCCGCGGCCTTGAACGCCTTCGCGATCGGATGCATCGGCGCCACGCCGATGCCGCCGCCGACACAGACCACCCGGCCGACTTTCTCAACGTGCGTCGGCCGCCCCAGCGGCCCCAGGACCGCCGCCAACTTGTCCCCGACTGCCATCTCCGCCAGCTTCATGGTCGTCATCCCGACCTTCTGGAAGATGATGGTGATGCTGCCTTCGGCGATGTCGGCGTCGGCGATCGTCAGCGGAATGCGCTCGCCGTATTCCTCGTCCAGGGAAATCAGCACAAACTGCCCGGGCTTGCGCTCCGTCGCCACCAGCGGCGCCTGGATGCGCATTTGAAACACATTTTCGGACAACTGGCGCTTGGCCAGAATCGCATACGGCCCTTGTTCCATTTTCAATCTCCTGTGACACGTCCATTAGGCAAGATGACAAAACAGTAATATATTGTGACATTGGTTTTTTGTCCGCTCACACCCGTCATTTTCACAGTAATCCCACCTCGCACAGGCAAAGGCATGACCATCACTCGCACAGACATCCAGCAACAACTAAACCGGCTGTACTATGCGACCGGCGCCAACGACTTCTTCGAGGAACCCGTGCTGAAGATCGCCGCTGCGGACGACCCGTTCTTCGTCCGCTTCAAAACCATCATCGGCGACTTCCACTGGACTCCGGCCGAGGCCCTGGCCATCAAATTCCCGGCGGCGAAAGCCAAGTCGGTGCTGGTCTGGTGCATGCCGAAGACGGAACGGGCCCGTTCCAGCAACCGGGCGGAAGCCGTGCGCCCCAGCCTGGATTGGGCCCGCTCCCGGTCCTTCGGCGAAGTCGCCAATGAACACATGCGCCGCCAGCTCTGCCGCTACTTGGAGGTCAACGGGTTTGCCGCCACCCCGCCCCACCTCAACAGCGACTACAGCCAGGCCGTACGGCGGCTGGCCGGCAACTGGTCCGAACGCCATGCCGCCTTTGTCGCCGGCATGGGGACCTTCGGCCTGTCCGCCGGACTGATCACCGAACGCGGCATCGCCCATCGGCTCGGCACCGTCGTCACCGACCTGGAACTGGCGCCGGACCAGCGCCCCTACGGCGACGACCCCTTCGCCTGGTGCACCAAGTGCGGCGCCTGCAGCCGCCGCTGCCCCGCCCACGCCATCGGCCCCGACTTCCTGGACCGCGACAAAACCAAATGCCTGCAGTACGCGGTCAACCACATCGTCCCCAACCGCCTGGCCGACTACGGCTGGATGGACCTCAGCCTCGGCTGCGGCCTCTGCCAGACCGACGTGCCCTGCGAACACCGGCGACCCTGAAGGCGACCGCTTCCCCGGCGGTCCGGCGTCCCGCGCCGCCGCCGTTTCGCCGCCAACCAACCCGTGGAGAGACAACCATGCACGTGGAAAAATGCAACCCGTACCATGCCGTGATTGAAGACGTCCGGCCCTTGAGCCTGCCCGACGGCAAGTCCGTCTTCAAAGTCTATTACGTCAGCATCGTCGGCCGGGACAATCCGGCCCGTTTCGAATGGGCCCGCAACGCCCTTTCCAAGGCGCAGTTCGAAGCCAACTTCATGGCGACCGGCCACGAGGGCGTCGGCTTCGCCACCGCCTTTCCTCACATCACCAAGGTCTTCCGCTATTCCCCCAAAGCGGAAATTCTGATGCTGGTGAAGGCGTTCGACACCCAGACCGGCCAGGACATCAGCCTCGACCGCGGCGAAAAATACCTGGAATTCGCCTGCCTGGCCGAGGCCATCATCGCCGCCGCCGAGTATCGTTTCTGGGGCGAAGCCGCGACCGTGAAGGACTATCTGTCCCGGACCGCGGCCCTGGAGGACGCGCCTGTCCGCGTCCATGACAAGTTGAAGACCTACTGGGAGAAATGACCGTCCATGCGCTTCCGACCCTGCATAGACCTGCATGACGGCGTCGTCAAGCAAATCGTCGGCTCGTCCCTGCGCGATGACGGCGGCGGTTTGCAGACCAACTTCGCCGCGGCCCAGCCGCCGGAGTACTACGCCGACATGTACTACCGCGACGGCCTGTCCGGCGGCCACGTCATCATGCTCGGCCCCGGCAACACGGCCGGCGCCCGGGCGGCGCTCGCCGCCCATCCCGGCAATCTCCAGATCGGCGGCGGCATCACCCCCGACAACGCCGCCGGCTGGCTCGACGCCGGCGCCGACAAGGTCATCGTGACGTCGTTCATGTTCACCAACGGCGAACTCGACCCGGCCAAGCTGCAGGCCCTGGCCGCCGCCATTCCCCGCGACCGCCTGGTCCTGGACTTGAGCTGCCGGCCGGTCAACGGCCAGTACCACGTCACCTGCAACCGCTGGCAGACCGTCTGCTCGCTGGTTCTAAACCAGAAGACGTTCGCCGACCTGGCCGGCTTCGGCTCGGAATTTTTGGTGCACGCCGTCGACGTGGAAGGCAAGCAGGGCGGGATCGACCAGACCCTGGTCGAACGCCTGGCCATCTGGTCGCCAGTGCCGGCCACCTACGCCGGCGGCGTCCGCTGCCTGGCGGACATCGACCTCATCGCCAGCGCCGGCCAGCGCCGGATCGACTATACGGTCGGCAGCGCCCTCGACATCTTCGGCGGCGCCGGCATCCGCTACCAGGACCTGGTCGCCATCCAGCCGCCCCGCGACCGGAAACAACCATGAAACTCGCCATCCTGATCACGGCCGCCGCCGCCTTCGGCGCCGCCGCGGCCAATCTCATCACCAATCCCGGCTTCCAGCGCGACGCCATGGGCGACATGGGCCTGTGGAGCGTCAACCTCGGCGCCTACCAGAACATCGCCACCCGGCGCCCCGGCGACGGCCTCAACGGCAGCGATGCCCTCCGCCTCGACTTCACCGACAGCATGATCGGTGAGGCGCGCATCGAGAACCTCAACTCCAAGAACGTCGTGATTGACCCGGATGCCGAGGAATACGACCCGGACAAGTGGAACGACGTCTTCACGACCAAGTGGGCCACG
>JAKLHU010000322.1 GCA_022709995.1 Verrucomicrobiota bacterium
TGCGGGAGTGCCGGCTGCCCTTGGCGACGGCGAAGGCCTCGCGCAAAGTCAGGTCGTCCGAGACCCCGGCCACCTGGATGCGCGGCACCATGATCTCCTTGATGTCAATGTCGCTCAAGCCGAGAATGCGGACGAGCAGGTCGCGCTCGCGTTCATTGGTGGCTCCGACTTCCTGGCCGGCCGCCATGGTCGCGAGCAGTTCCTCGTTGGTCAGCACCGACCAGCTGCCGTCGGTGGACTGCCCCAGCAGACGCAGACAGAACACGGTCAACATGTGCAGAAGCCAGACCAGGGGGGCGACCAGAAAGCCGAACCAGCGCAGCGGCAAAGCCGCGATGCGCACGATCACCGGCCCCAAGGCATAGGCCACGACTTTCGGAGTCTGTTCGCCGAAAATAATCAACAGCGGCGTCACCAGCAGCACGTTGAGAACGGAACGGCTGATGTCCGCCCAGCGCCGTACCGCTGGCAGGGCGGCGTCATGATCACAAAACCGGGCCAGGCTCAAAAACCAGCCCTCGTCGCCATCGCCCAGCAGCAGGCGCGTGATCAGGGTCGCGCAAAGGCTCGCCAACAGAACGTTGACGAACAGGTTGCCGATCAGGACCGTCGCCAAAAAGTGCTGTGGCCGCCGCAACAGCTGGCAGGCCGCCTGTTCGGCGCGGGTGCCGGTGCTCATGCGCTTGACTTCGGTCCGCGACAGGGACAGCAAGGCCGTCTCGGACGCGGAAAAGAAGCCGGAAAACGCGAGCAGGACGGCCGCTCCCAGCAGCATCTGCACGGTCGTCGCGTCCATGGTCATGCTCCTCCCCGGCGCCGGGCCGCATGACCAAGACAAAACGCCATCCCGACATCATACCGCCTCCCCATGCCAAGACACGAGGGAGGTTCGTCGGGATTTTTTGCTTCCGTCAACATAATTCTCCGCTTAAAAACCGCGACCGCCCTGACTGCATGCGGCCGCCTCAGGCTGTCGCGACGCACACTCGGCCGCATTAACGCTTAAGATAACAGGGGAAAACGCAATTGCAATCGGAATCCACCCCGCCCCCATTGAAGTTCCGCCCTCTGAACGTTAAATTAAAGAACGGCTTTGGCATTGTCGCCTGCCGCGGCGCCGAGTCCCGACGATTTTCTCCCTCGGTTCCGTTTGCCCTGCCGTTAGTTACCGGAGCGGCCCGCCGCCGCATCAGCCCATGAGCCGACCATGTCCTCTTCCTCCCCTGCCCAACCCGACCAGGTCAGCCGCCTTCTGGACATCATCGCCCGACTGCGCGATCCCGAGCACGGCTGCCCCTGGGACCGCGCCCAGACCCACCTTTCGCTGCGCCGCTTTCTGCTGGAGGAAACGGCCGAATATCTCGACGCCGTCGAAGCCGGCGACCACGAGGCGATGTGCGACGAACTCGGCGATATTCTCTTGCAAGTCGTCCTCAATGCCCAGATCGCCGCCGAAAGCGGCCTGTTCACCATGGCCGACGTGGCCCGGTCGGAAGCCGACAAGATGCTCCGCCGGCATCCGCATGTGTTTGCGGCGGAGGGGACGACGGCGCCGGCATCCGAAACCGCCCTGCGCCGCCAATGGGACGACATCAAGAAAAGGGAGCGGGCCGGCGGCCAGCCCCGGTCCGCCCTGGATGGCGTGCCGCGCAACCTGCCAGCGCTGGCCCGAGCCCAGAAAACGATCGCCAAAGCCGGCCAGGCCGGGTTTGAATGGCCCGATTTCGACGCGGCGCTGGCCAAGGTCGACGAGGAGCTGGCGGAAGTGCGGGCGGCCGCGGCCGGCGGCGACCGCGACGCCTTGGCCGAAGAGCTTGGCGACCTGCTTTTCACCGTGGTCAACCTCTGCCGCTGGCAGCAGCTCCAGGCCGAAGACGTGCTCCAGGACGCCATCGCGAAATTCCGGCGCCGGTTCACCCGCCTGGAAAAGGCGCTGGCCGACCAGGGCCTGTCGCCAGCGACGTCCACGCAAGATGATTTGCGGCAAGCTTGGGACGCGGCCAAAGTGCTGGACGAAAAGCCATGACCGTGTTTTCCCTCAGCCGCCTGCCAGGACCGCGCGGACCGCTCAACTGGAAGACCAACCTCCTGTTCGTCTGGCTGTCGCAGATTCTGACCCTGGCTGGATTCGGCGCCGCCATGCCGTTCATCCCCCTGTTCATCCGCGACTCCCTGGGCATCGTCTCGGAACGCGACCGCGGCTTCTGGGTGTCGATGTTCTATTTTTTCGGCATGCTGAGCTTCTGCGTGTCCAACCCCATCTGGGGCACGATGGCGGACAAATACGGCCGGCGGCTCATGCTGCTGCGCGCCAATTTTGTCACCGCCTTCATCTTCCCCTGCATGGCCTTGGCGCCGAACATCTACGTTCTCATCCTGATCCGATTCATCGCCTCGGCTTTTTCCGGCACGGTTGCGGCATCGCAGGCTTTGGTTGCGACGACGACGCCGGATCGCAGCCAGGGCTTCGCCCAGGGAATCCTCAGCACGGCCATCTGGTCCGGCAACATGATCGGCTACCTGGCCGGCGGCCTGCTCATGCATTACCTCGGCTACAACTGGGCGTTCCTGCTCTGCGGCGTCATGTACTTCGCCGGCGGCCTCATCGTCCTGTTCCTAGTCCAGGAAGACCACCAGCGGCACCAGGCCGCCGTGCCGGCGGCGGGCCTGGCCGGGCCCCATCCACCATCATGGCGCCGGCGGCTCCACGGGCCGAGACTGCCGAGCTGGCAGGAGTGGCCCGGATTGCGGCGGCTACCCCAATTCCCGCCCCTGGTCCTGCCGCTGATGGGCATCTGCATGCTGATTTTCATCACCCGCCGCTTTGAAGAGCCCTATCTGGCCATGCTGGTTGAAATCGTCGGCGACCCCAACAAGGCCGCTTTTTACACTGGCCTCATCTGCGCGGCGGCGGCCGCCGGCGGAATTCTATCCGGGACGCTGTTCGGCTGGCTCAGCGACCGTCTGCCGCCGCTGCTGGTCATGATCCCGGCGCTGACGGTGTCTTCCCTGATGCTCCTCCTGCAAGGGAGCGCCTCGTCACTGGTCATGCTCGGCGCAACCAGATTCGGAGCCTATTTCGCTGCCGGCGGCCTGGAGCCGGCCATCCTGGCCGTGATCTCCAAAGTCACCCCGCCGGCCAAAAGGGCGACTGTCTTCGGGTGGACAACCAGCGCCAGAACCCTGGGCATGGTCCTCAGCGCCCCGCTGGCCGGAATCTTCATCACCAACTGGGGAACGCGAAGCGTCTTCTACACGGCGGCGGCACTCTATATACTCATCATGCCGGCAATCATCGCGACCATGAAAAAACTCCCCGCCCGCCGATAACGCGACGCGACCGGCGACCAACCGGCGGCTGGAGTTTGCCACCGCTCACCGAACAGACGGCTCTGCGCCCGCCAGCAGCCGCCTACGTACGAGCCTATATATAGAATAATACGTCTCAAGGAGCACCGTTTTCCCGGATGGGGCTATTTCTGCCAACCTCCAGACAATGGCCAGCATAGACAAGCGGCGCGGCCGGGTTTCCCCAGCCGCGCCGCGATTTGCTTTCACCTCTTCAACGACCCGGTTTCCGATGTCGCCGGGTGCAATTCTGGCCAAAACTTATTGCGCCTTCACCGGCACCATGA
>JAKLHU010000323.1 GCA_022709995.1 Verrucomicrobiota bacterium
ATCGTCTCTTTGCCGAACCGGGTGTGGAAGTCATTGACCGTGAAGGTGGTGTTGAGCGAGGTCAGGGCTGGTTGGCGGAGATTGGCCTGGAAGTCGGCGTCGAGGTCGATTCGTCCGCGCAGGCGGTGTTCGTCGACAAAGGTGTCAAGTGGCGGCGGCAGGGTGTCAAGGCGCAGTTCGCTGAGCCGGATCTGACCGCTGAGCAATCCGGTTTTGGCGTCATAGGCCAGTTCCCGGAGCAGGAGCAGCTGGCCATTGAGGCGGATGGAGGCGCGGGCCCGGAGATTTTTCCAGCCGTTGTCGCCCTGGGTGATTTCAAGGGTGAGGGGGGTGTGGTAAAAGCGTTTTTCCCAGCGCAGCATGACGGCGCAGCTCTGGAGGCTGATGCTGCCGATGTCCGGCAGGCTGGCTGGGTTGAAGCCATCCGGGCCGGGTTTGGCGTCACCTGGCGGAAGGCGGCGTTGTTGGCTGGCGTCGGCTTCTGACGCTGGCGTTGTTGGTGGCGTTGGCGCCTGGGGGAGGAGTTCCATGATCGGCAGCGAGAAGACGCCGTTTTCATAGCGGGCCGTCATGGTGGCGCCGATGATTTCAATCGTTTCGATGCGGCCGCGGAGGATGGCGACGGGGCGGTAGGTGATGCGGCAGTGCGGCAGTTTGACGATGCGCTGTCCCGGCCGGTCCGGTTCGGTGGGCGCTTGGCGGGCGTCAATGGCCAGATTGGCTTGGAACAAGCCGATCTGCGACACCGTGCATTCAATGTTTCCACCCGGCAGCAGGCGGCGGATGATGGTGTTGGCGGCACTGGCGACGATCGACGGCAGAGTGACGACCAGCCCCAGCGCCGCCGCCATCAGAAGGCCAAAAGCGCAACCGGCAACGGCCAGAAATCGCATTCGGCGATAGGCCGGCCCGGAAGCGCTACCTGCTGTGTTGGCGTTGGGTTCTGGCATGGGCGGTGCAGTGGTCGGCAAGATGGAGGGAGGATGGGGCAGGCGGCCTAACCGCGATGATGGCGCCCGGACACAAACTATATAATATATGATTGCCGAATGCCTTATTCAAGACTGGGCCGGACGTATTGCCGCCCCTTCCGTGAGCGTCAGCCATTGCTAACTGAGCGATGGAGGAGTCACCGCTTGAGCGCCTCAGGGCCTGAGGCGCCACCTTGGCGCGCCAAGCCACTACGGCCGCCAGGTGCACTGGCTGGCCGATTACGGCGCCGATGGAAAATCCTCGCCCGCGCTGTTGCTGCCGGGGCGTTGCGGCATTATGTTTTGGCTGTGTCTGGTGCGGATGGAAGAGCAGGCAATCCATGATGTTCAAGGGCGGGGCATGAAACTGGCGATAGGCTATCAGCTGCCGAGCGAATCGGTGTCGTTTCCCAATCTGGTGACGGATTATCGGGAGAGCATTTCCGAGGTCTACTATGCGTTGCCGGCCGCGGCCAGCGGCCGGGCGCCGGTCGGTGTCGCGGACGGGTGGACGGTTGATGATGCGCGCGACACGCTGGCGGCGGATCTGGAAGACATCGCCGGGATGGGTGTCGGGCTGGTGTTGCTTTTGAACGCTTCCTGCTATGGCGGCCGGGCCATGTCCTATGCCCTGCGGGACGAGGTGCGCCAAAGCCTGGAGCTTGCCGGCCGGATCGGCGGGCTCAAGGCCGTGACCACGACGTCGCTGTACATCGCCAGGTGCGTCAAACGCGATTTTCCAGACGTGCCGGTCCGGGCTTCGGTCAACATGCGGGTCGGCTCCGTTGCCGCCATGGAGCAGCTGGCCGATTGCTTTGACGGCTACTACTTGAAGCGGGAATTGAATCGTTCGCCGTTGGCGATCGCCAGGCTCAAGGCCTGGTGTGACGAGCACGGCAAGTCCCTGCACCTGCTGGCCAATAGCGGCTGTCTCCACGACTGCGCGTTTCAGACTTTCCACGACAATCTGGTCGCGCACGAGGCGGAAGCCGCGTCGGAGCCCGGGCCCGGCGTCCGCTATGCCGCCCCCTGCTGGGAATATCTGGAACGGCCGGAGCAGCATTGGCGCGTGCTGACCAATTGCTGGATCCGGCCGGAGGACCTGCATCATTACGAAGCCTGGTTCGACACGGCGAAACTGGCCACCCGGATGCATGACCATCCGCGCATGGTGATCGCCGCCTACGCCCAGGGGCGCTTTCAGGGCAATATCCTTGATTTGCTGGAACCTGGGCACGGTACTTTGCCGAAGATGCCGATTCTGGCCAACGGCCGCTTCCCGGACGACTGGCACCGCCGGGTGACAACCTGCGGGCATCAGTGCGAGACGTGCGGCTATTGCGCCGAGGTTTTCGGCAACATTGCCGTCCAGGGCGACTTCTGAGTTTGGGCGGATGAGCTCGTCTGCCTCTGGTTTTGACCAGGGGAACATCAGGAAGGACGGCGCCATGGCAGAAGTCATCGGGAGAAAGCCGCGTTTTGCCGGGCCGTCGGCCGTTGCCCTGGCGGCGTCGCTGCTGGCGGCGGTGCTGATCGCCTTCGGACTGTTGTGCACCAGTCGAGGCATGGCTTTGAACGCCTATGGGCAAGTCCTGGCGACGCCGGCGGGAAAAGTCGATTCCGCCGGGCTTGGCCCAGGCGATTTGACCGTATTTCCGCTGGACGCCACCCACCTGGTGCTGGCGGGTGATTTCCATGCTGCCCTGACCGCTGAAGTCGCCCGGTGTTTTGGCGGACGCCTGGCGGCGGCGGATCAAAAGTTTGCGGCCGGCACGCTCGAGGCCTGGGCGCATCGGTTTTTCTATCGCTACGCGGTTGCCACGGTGGTGGCGGAATGCCATTTGTCGATTCGCAACCGTTTTGAGACAGCGGAGTATTTCCGTCTGACTGGCGGGGATGGCGCCATGCTGCCGATAGCGGCGCAGGGCTATTGGGTGAATGCGGTCGGCGAATTCAGGATGCCGCGGCAGGCCATGCCGGGCTTTAGCCACACGCCGTCCGCCGAACTGATTCATTTCGCGTATCTGCGTCTGGGACGTCCCCTGATGGACGGCGAGACCATTCGGATCAGCACGGCGGACGGCGCCTTGGAAGGGTCGCTTTGCTATGAGGATGCCACCACCGTGACCCGGGCCTTGAAAGTCAATCAAGTCGGTTATGTGGCCGACGCCCCTGGAAAATATGCGTATTTCGGCATGTGGCTGGGGTCGTTGGGCGAAATGCCGGTCGAGGCGTATGTGGGACGGGATTTCGAGGTTGTCCGCGAGCCGGATGGCGTGGTGGCGTTCCGTGGCCAGGTGGCGTTGCGCGCTCGCGAACAGCATCATGTCGGCAAGGACCGCGGCAACATCCCCCTGCACGGCGAGACGGTGCTCGAGCTCGATTTTTCCCAGTTGACGGCGCCCGGGCGTTATCATCTTCGGCTGCCCGGGGCGGGCCGGTCGTGGAGTTTTGTCGTGGGCGACGACGCCATTGGCGAAGCGTTCTACGTCACCACGCGCGGCTTGTTTCACCAGCGCTCCGGGATTGCCAAGACGACCGAGCACACGCAATGGACCTTTGGGCGCGATCATGCCGTGTCCTGGCGCGGCGGGTTTGCGCCCAACGACCGCCATTACGCGGACGGCCCTGGTGGATGCATTCGGGACCGAAACGGAAACCC
>JAKLHU010000324.1 GCA_022709995.1 Verrucomicrobiota bacterium
GCTGCTCGTCATCGGGTGGGCCCAGATCGTCACGGCCGACGCCTGCCGCAGCACCGCCAGGCACTCGGCCGCCGGAACAGGGCTCCGCCCGGAGTACGCCGGCCGACCGCGGCCCAGGAGATTCCGAAACGCCTCCTGCTGGTTCCGGCAATACCCGCGCTCGACCAGAGCCCGGGCAAAATGCGGCCGGCCAATCACATCGCCCCCGCAGCAGGCCTCCACCTCCGCCATGGTCAACGACAGGCCCAATTCCGACAGCCGCCCCAGAATCCTGACGTTGCGCTCCTCGCGCCGAGTCCTGATCTGCGCCGTCAAGGCCATCAGCTCCGGACAGCCGGAATCGACAAAAAGACCGACGATATGGCAGTTGTCCCCGGTTGACACCTGGCACGACAGCTCAATGCCGGGAATGGCGAGGAAATGCGCCTTGCCGGCCGCCGCGGCCAGAAAATCACCCAGGCCATCGGTGGTGTCATGGTCGGTCAGGGCAACCGCCTGCAGGCCGGAAGCGATGGCGGCGGCAACGAGTTCCGCCGGTGTCAACGTGCCGTCCGACGCCGTGCTGTGACAATGTAAATCAATCATATTATTAAGGAACGTCCTCCCTTGCCAACAACCCCCGCGCCAACACCACGATGCGCACGGCCTTAACGTAACACGGCAACCGTAAAAAAAAAAAACGCCGGGGACGCAAACGCACCCACCCAGGAGCGATTTTTTTCCCCGGCCAGGTTTCGTTTTTTTATAAACAGGGATATAGTATGAAATTATTTTTTTTGCCGACGCATGACGGCATGGCAGGCTACCTGTTGCAAAGGGCAGGGTGAGATGATGAAAATATCAGAAATCCTATCGCCATCCCTGGTGAAGTTGGACGTCAGGGCGGAAGACAAGGAAGAGCTGTTCGAGGAAATGGTCCAGCTGTTCGTCAACAATGGGCAGATCACCGACCGCGAAGCAGCCGTCACCGCCCTGCTGGAGCGCGAAGCCAAGATGTCGACCGGCATTTCCCGCTGGCTCGGGCTGCCACATGGAAAACTGGCGGAGGCCCGCGCCATCCTGATCGCCCTCGGAGTGTCGAAAAAAGGCCTCGAGTATGACTCCCTCGACGGCGAACCGGTCTACGTCATCATCACGATCTTCGCGGAGATGGGGAATCCCGGACCGCACATCCAGGCCCTGGCGGAAATCTCCCGCCTGTTCGCCATCCCGGGTGTCATCGCCAAAATCCGCCAGGCCCAAACCGCCCAGCAGGTGATTGACATCATCAAAAACGAAGAATGACCCTTCCAGGCCAGGCCGCCAGCCGCCTTGCCGGGGGATGACGGCCGAAAAGGGAAACATACTGTCATGGATGACATTCTGAAAAGAATGCTGGCCGTCGAAGCACAGGCCGACCAACTGGTGCGCGAGGCGACTCTGCAGGCCGAGCGTATCCTTGCGGACGGCCGCCGCGATGCCAACGACCTGGCCGCCACGGCCCAAAGCCAACTCGCCGACGCCGTCGAGGCTTTGCTCCAGCAACGACTGGCGCAGGCCATCAGCGACAAGAAAGCCCGGCTGGCCGCCGCCGACCAGGAGATGCAGGGCCGCCTCCGGGAATTCCAGGACGCCATCGCCAGACGCCTGCCAGCGGTCCGCCAAGCCCTGCTCGGAGTGGAACCGTGAAACCGCTCACCAATGCCAGCCATGACTTCATCTTCGCCAAACTGCACGGCATGTGGGCCAACGCCGTCCGCGGCGACTCCCTGCAACGCTTGATCAAGAGCACCACCGTCGAAAACCTGCAGCGCGAACTGACGGCCCTGGGATTTGCCAACACCCGCCGCGACGGCTTCCACAAAGAGCTGATCGAACGCGAGATGACCATCCTCAACACCATCCGCGGCCACCTCGACCGACGAACGGCGGCGTTCTATGACGCCCTCGGCGCAAGAGTCTATTACGAAAACCTGAAAACCATCCTCAATTATCGCTTCTTTCCGGAACACGAGGCCGACATCACGTCGCTGCTGATCGAACTGCCCTGGCAGCCGGCCTTCCCGGCCCAGGACCTGCTGAAGACCAAAGACAGCGACGACTTCCTCCGCCGGCTGCCCCTGGCCAATGCACAGGATGCCGAACCGCTCGCTGCCATCATCCGGGAGTTGAGCGACAACCTCGACATCATGGCCGCCGAATGCGCCATCGACCAGCTTTTCTATGCCAACACCCTGGCCCGAGCCCGCGCCACCACCCTCGACATCCGCGGCGAGCTGAGCCGGCTCGTCCGCCGTGAAATCGACATCATCAACCTCTGCATGCTGCTGCGCAACGTCAGAACCTACCACCTGCCGCCCGAACGCCTGCACACACTGTGGATTCCGGACGGCGACGCCCTCCCGGTGGCGGCCATCGACGAACTTGCCGCGAGCCCGTCCCATCCCGCCGTCGTCAAGAATCTCCCGCGCACTTTCCAAGCCCTGCTGGAGCCCTTCACGACGGCGGACTTGTATGTGAGTGAAAACGCGCTCTGGAATGCCCTGTTCCAGGATGCCGTGGCGCTGTTCCGGAATTTCGACCGGCCGTCGCTGTCGATTGCCGCCTATCCCTTCCTGCTGCGCTCGGAAACCCTCAACCTGGGCCGGGTTTTCGAAGGCGTCCACTTCGGCATCCCATCCCGCGACATGCACGACATGATGATTGGAGCCTGACCATGTTCCGTCCCGTCAAAATGTGCAAAGTCAACATCCTGGTCCTGGCCAAGCACGTCACCGAGATCACGCGGCGGCTAGGCCAGTGCGGCCTGGTGCACTTGATCGACGCGGTCAGCCAATCCCCGGACCGGCTCCTCAAGGAAGTCGACCAGGAAAAAGACGAACGTGCGCTCGAAAACCTCATCAGCCGATGCGACCGCCTGATCGAGGCGCTGGGCATCGACCCGGAGGCCGAGCCGCCGACTCTCGGCGACATGGACCAGGAGGACATCGCCGCCCTCCTGACCAAAATTTTCTCCCGCTACCGGGAGCAGGACGGCGCCATCAGCCAGCTCCTCCGCGACTCCGGCAGCCTCACCCAGGAAAGCACCATCCTGGCCACCTATCCGCTCCAGCAGGTCAAGCTGGAGGCCCTGCGCAACCTCTCCCATTTCTACTTGGTCACCGGCCGGCTGGCGCCGTCGGTGCTGCCCCGAGCGGCGACTGTCATGGGCGACCGGGCCGTGCTCGTCCAGGCCGACGGCCGGGAAGGCAACGTCCTCGTCATCGCGTCGCGCAAAAACCGCTGGGCGGTGGAGGACGAGCTGGGCAAGTTCGGCTTCACGCCGGTGGAACCGCCCGACACCATCGAAGACACGGCCGCCGCCGCCCAGATGCAGGTGGAGGACAAGCTCGAGACGCTGCGCCGGAACATCGAGGAATGCCGCCACCAGGTCATCCGGCTCAGCGAGGAATACGGCGGCGCCCTGCTGGCCATCCGCAGCCGGCTCCGCGGCCTGCTGGCCGTGCGCCAGGCCCAGCAGCATTTCGGCCGCATCGCCCAGCTCTACTGCATTTCGGGATGGACGCCGCACCAGGACGTGGAAGCCATTCGCCGGCTCGTCAGCGACAACACCGGCGGCACCGGCGTCGTCGAAGTCATCGCAGCCGAAAACG